>JBIKVX010000140.1:0-5747 GCA_044356625.1 Flavobacteriales bacterium
TGCCGAAGGGAATTATGATGTCGCCCTGCATAGTATTAACTTATTAGAAAAATTCGAAGCTTGTGATTATTTCATCAAGGCCAATGCGCTTCAAAAACTCGGACAATTTCAACAAGCGAGTTTGAACTACAATGAAGCGAAATCTAACGGATGCAAAGACGAATCTCTCCTGTTGAATGATGGCATTTGTGAATACTCCCTCGGCAATTTAAGCGAGTCCGTTTACTTGTTGAAGCTATACACACATGAACACAATGACAATTTTCAAGGACACTATTGGCTTGCTTCTGCCTATTACCTTCAACATAAATATTCAAAAAGTCGCGAAGAGCTCGAAACAGTTTTTTCATTGAATGAAAAATATGCTCCGGCTTATTTTCTAGAAGCTGCCATTCATCAAAGTCGCAAACAATTCGGCGCAGCCGCAGAAACTTTTCTCGAAGCATACGCCCTAGACAGCACATTAGATGAAGCTCAACTACAAGCTGGAATTTCTTTGCTCGATATGCAGAAATACGAAGAAGCACTTTCGATTTTCAAACAAATGCTGAAGCCGACAAGTAAGGCGTATATTCAAGCGTTGTATTATTCTGGCGAAACTTCTTATTTGTTGAAGGAAAACGACGAGGCTTGTAAATACTGGAAAGCGGCAGCTGAAGCCGGAGATTACGATTCGAAGGAAATTGTTCGCACGTGGTGCGAAAACCAGAAGAAGCCGATTTTCAAAATACGATCTTCTCGAATAAAGTTTTAATTCAGAACAACCTTTACGCTCCAGTTGGCGCGCACATCAATGGGTTTTGAAAAGACGCTCACAGGTTCGCATCTTATTTTCTGTCGAAGATCTGCAATATCCCATTGACCGTTTCGGTTCACATCTTGAACCAACCGCACTGTGTACTTACCTGGTTGAATGCCCGTGAATACGAGTGTTTCCGAATAGTCTACCTTCCGAACAACAGTTCCTTTTTCATTGCGAAGCTCAACAAATTTCTTGAAGCTTTTGTCTTCCAAAAGTGGAATAGAAAGTTCGAGACTTCCCAATTTTTCGGAAGAAGCAAATTCGAAATTGGTTTGAAGGGTGTCGTTTGTTGTTCCGTATGCCGTTTCCCAAGCGCCAGGTAAAATGCGAATGCTTCCCTTTCCAACAAGTTCACTCGCATTCGCATCTATTTGTATTGCGAAATGAAGAGGAGAATTCGTTTCTACAAGAGTTCCGGGTACTTTAATTCCTTGTACTGTTACTTCGCAGGTGCTTCGTTTCAATACCGCATAGGAAGGGGCTTTTACTAAAATGAGTGACTTCGGATCTTGCTGAATGGCTCCATAAAATTTGAACTTTTTCGACTTCGCTGACTTCGCTACAAAAACACTTAAGGTATCTGCCGGCTGCTGATTGAATGAAAAAATAATACCTTCAAAATTATTGTTCGGAAGGGCACCTTCTCTTCCGCCTAAAGCGAAAAACAAGGTGTCGCTGTTCTCCAAAGATCCGTAACGAAACGGAAAATTCGCTGCTGATGGAGACAGTCGAATTCTATCTATCATGCCATAGGCGCCAACAATGAAGCCGCTTCCAACAGAATCTGTTTTGAATAAATCTTCTGTTATCTTCTCAACTTTCTTCGGGGAGAAGCGCAAATTCAGCGGGTACATTTGTTGTGTTGAAACGGGTTGTTCCATGAAATCGCCGATTTCGTTTTCATCCCAAATTCTGTTTTCATTCAAATCGGAAAATGCAGCAATCTGGAAATTGGCTTTCGGCAAATAATTGAAGATAAACTCGCCTTTGTCGCTCACCTTTTTGGCATAAGCCACTTCACCCAACAAACTATCTGAATAGAGAATTACTACTGCCTTTTCTGGCACGCCGCCTTTCTGTGCATCGTAAACCGCGCCGCTTATTGAAGCCGAGTCGAGTGTGCTTCCAGTAGAAAAAACAAAATTCAATGAAGCCTTATTTCCTTCCGTAATATCTGAAATGGCATTGCCAAATTCTATGGTGTAAGTCGTCTTCGCCTTCAGCGTATCGTTCCAAGAAAGCATGGCTAAACGTTTGTTGCAAATCAAGGTGGCCGGCTGTTTCAGCGCGGGAGAGATAATCACCTCATTCGCCGCACCTGCTTGAACGAACTCATCGAAATTCAATACAAGGGTGTTTGTAGCCACATTCGTGGCGAAAGAATCTATGCTTTGGGTAAGTAATTTCGGCGGAGTCACATCTTTTGCACCGCCGTTCAGTCCGCGCACTTGCGCACAACCCACTGCAAAGAGGGCGCTTCCGATAACGATGCTATTTCGAAGATTAAAAAACTTCATTCGCTAAAATATTCGCTATTTCTTCCAAGCCTGTTAAATCATCTTCGTCGAAGAAGTCGAGTTGTGTACTGTCAACATCTAACACCCCGATGACTTCATTCCCCTTTATAATCGGAACTACAATTTCACTTTTCGAAGCGCTGCTGCAAGCAATATGTCCGGGAAACTCATCGACATTCGGAACAATAATCGAAGCGCCATTTGACCAAGATGTTCCGCAAACACCCTTCCCATGCTCAATCTGTGTGCAGGCCACAGGACCTTGAAAAACGAACAGATTCAGGGCGTTGTTATTCACGATATAGATCCCCACCCAAAGAAAATCGAAATTTTCTTTCAGTAACGCCATTACATTTCCGGCTTTCGCAATAAAATTCGGTTCGCCGTTACACAAGGCAAAAGACTGCGCACAAGCGGCTTTGTAGCGTTTTTCCTTCGAAAGCTCTTTCGAGATAGTTGGTAATTCAGACATAGAAGTTCAAAAGTACAACACCTTGATAAAAATCTTGTGATTTGTGTAGAAAGGCGTTACCTATATTTGCTAACCTAAAGACAAAATGTATGTCATCAACTAATTTTAGAGATCGCCACAACGGCCCTCGCCAAGAAGAAGTCTCACACATGTTACAAACCATTGGTGTGAACTCTATTGACCAATTGATTAACGAGACTGTTCCGGCGCACATTCGCTTGAAGGCTCCGTTAAATGTCTCAGCCGCGTTAAGCGAAGACGAGTATTTAAGTCACATTTGGGAATTGGGAAAAATGAATGTGGTTGCGAAAAACTACATCGGATTGGGTTACCACCCAACCCTGACTCCTACAGTAATTCTAAGAAATATATTCGAAAATCCAGGATGGTATACCGCCTATACTCCTTATCAAGCAGAGATTGCTCAAGGACGTTTAGAAGCGTTGTTGAACTTCCAGACCATGGTTACCGACCTTACTTCATTGCCTATTGCAAACGCGAGTTTGTTAGATGAAGGAACTGCCGGTGCTGAAGCTATGATTTTGTTCTTCCACAGCCGTTCTAGAGCGAAAGAGCAAGCCGGCGCAAACAAGTATTTTGTTGATGCGAAGACTTATCCTCAAACCATTGACGTATTGAAAGGACGTGCCTTCCACTTAGGTATTGAGTTGGTGATTGGCGATTACAAGACACACGTATTTACTCCAGAGTTTTTCGGTGCTTGCGTTCAATTCCCGAATGCTGAAGGAAGTGTTGAAGATTATTCATTGTTCTGCGAAGGTGCTCATGCAAACGACGTTTACGTTTCTGTAGCATCTGATTTAATGGCACTGGCAACTTTAACACCTCCGGGTGAGTGGGGTGCTGATTTGTGCTTCGGTAACTCACAACGTTTCGGTGTTCCAATGGGATTCGGCGGACCGCACGCTGCCTTCTTCGCAACGAAAGAAGACTTCAAGCGCAACATGCCAGGGCGTATCATTGGTGTATCGAAAGATCGTCACGGAAACACTGCATACCGCATGGCGCTTCAAACACGCGAACAGCACATTCGTCGTGAAAAAGCAACCTCAAACATTTGTACTGCGCAAGCCTTGTTAGCTGTAATGGCTTCTATGTATGGCGTATATCACGGACCGAAAGGCGTGAAGAGCATTGCAACGCGCATTCATACGTATACGCATTCATTGCGCAATGCCTTGGTGAGTGCGGGAGTGAACGTAGTGAACACTTCGTTCTACGACACGTTAACCATTGCTTCTGCTGACGCAGGAATTCAAGAGCGTGCAGCTGTTAAAAACGTAAACATGTACTTCCATGCAGGCGGAGTGAGTCTTTCATTGAATGAAGGAACGAAGCCTGCAGATTTGAATGAGTTGTATTTCATTCTAACTGGAAAAGAAGGGTCGGTTAATTTAACTACCGAATGTTCATTCGGTTCAATGGAAAGAACTTCTTCTTACATGACTCATCCTCATTTCAACTCTCATCACAGTGAAACTGAGATGTTGCGTTACATGAAGAAGTTAGAGAACAAAGATTTGTCGTTGGCACATGCAATGATTCCATTGGGATCATGTACCATGAAATTGAATGCTACGAGCGAGATGATTCCATTGTCTTGGCCGGAGTTCAATAGCATTCATCCTTTCGCGCCAGCGAATCAAACCGCAGGTTACCAAAAGATGTTGGTTGAACTTGAGAAAGATTTGTGCGAGTGTACTGGTTTCGCTGGAGTATCTCTTCAACCGAACTCAGGTGCACAAGGTGAGTTAGCAGGATTGCTTGTTATTATGGCTTACCACAGAAGTCGCGGTGATCATCACCGTAACATTTGTATCATCCCATCTTCTGCACACGGAACAAATCCGGCGTCTGCAGTAATGGCTGGTTTGACAGTTGTAGTAACGAAGTGTGACGAAAACGGAAACGTAGACGTTGCTGATCTTCGCGAGAAGGCTGAGCTTCACAAAGACAACCTTGCTGCATTAATGGTGACTTACCCTTCAACACACGGTGTATTCGAAGAAGCCATTAACGAGATTACAGATATTATTCACGCCAACGGTGGACAAGTATACATGGACGGTGCGAACATGAACGCTCAGGTTGGTCTTACCAACCCAGGTAACATTGGCGCAGACGTTTGTCACTTGAACTTACACAAGACTTTCGCTATTCCTCACGGAGGTGGTGGTCCTGGCATGGGCCCTATTGGTGTTGCTGCTCACTTAAAGCCTTTCCTTCCTTCAAACGTATTTGTGAAAACAGGCGGTGAAAACGGAATTAACGGAGTGAGTGCTGCACCATTCGGAAGCGCATTGATCTTATTGATTTCATACGGATACATTAAGATGTTAGGATTCGACGGATTGGCAGATGCAACGAAAGTTGCAATCTTCAACGCGAATTACATGAAAGCGCGTTTGAAAGGTCATTACGATGTTCTTTATACCGGAACGAACGGACACGTTGCACATGAAATGATTTTGGATTGTCGTTCATTTAAATCTTTCGGGGTTGAAGTGGAAGACATTGCGAAGCGTTTAATGGACTACGGATTCCACGCGCCAACAGTATCTTTCCCTGTAGCTGGAACATTAATGGTTGAACCAACCGAAAGTGAGCCATTGGTTGAAATGGATCGTTTCTGCGAGGCTATGATTCACATTAGAAAAGAGATTGCAGACGTTGAAAGCGGAGCAGCCGATAAGCAAGACAACATGCTGAAAATGGCTCCACACACAGCGCAAGAATTAACTGCAGACGAATGGAACCATTCTTATTCTCGCAGTGCTGCTGCTTATCCAATGCCTGGTCTTCGTGAAAATAAATTCTGGACCAGCGTGGGTCGTGTAGACAACGCCTACGGAGATAGAAACTTGGTTTGTACTTGTCCGCCAATGGAAGCGTTCATGTAATTCCGAAAGACAACACATTTCAAACAGTCTCACTT
>JBIKVX010000202.1:0-4039 GCA_044356625.1 Flavobacteriales bacterium
TCATTCTATGAAAAAAACTATTTTACTGTTTTGTATTGTTCTCGCCTCATTTGCTGCGAGCGCACAATTTGCAATTAAATACACTCCTCTTGTGTTTTTTAGAAATATGAAGTACACGGTTCATGCGGAATACATGATTCCCAATTCTCCACGCGTTTCAGTAGCTTTGGGATTCAGTCAAAACCTTTTCCCAAAATCTTCTGGATTGGAAGATTATGCTGGAGGTACTTATTTCCAGCAAAATTTAGATAACAGCGACGCTGGATTTTCCATAGATCCAGAAGTACGCTTGTACACTCGAAAAAATATGGAAGGTTTTTATTTTGGATTGTATAGCTCTCAGCGTTTTTCGAGCAGTCAATTAGATGAGTATGCTGATCGTTTCATGGATCCAGCAGATTCAACGTACTACTACGCAAATCCAACTGGAGGCTTTCAAAATTTAAACACGCGTGTTTCGATTTACGGAGCACAAATCGGATATCAAAAATTCCAAGGACAAGATGATCGCTTCATCATTGATGTATACGCAGGCGGTGGTACAAAAATCACTTCAAGAAAATACACAGATGGTAATTCAATGCTCGTGGGCGGATACCAAACCGGAGTGAAAAACGGTATTGCACTTCGCTTGAATTTTTCGATTGGATATTTATTATCGAAGGGAGACGAGACTAATTAGTCTCAATAAGCAATTCCAGCGGCTTCCACGATAAATCGAAAGTTGCAGCAATGTCTTCATTAGTCAGGGTTCCGTGATAGAGATACACTCCGTTGCGGAACCCTTTCTGATTTCGAATCAGATTAACGATTCCACCTTCGTCGCCCAAATCTAGAATTACCGGAGCAAAAATATTTGATAGTGCATACGATGCCGTTCTTGAAACGCGCGCTGCAATGTTCGGAACACAGTAATGAATAACGCCGTGCTTGCGGAAAATAGGGTTCTCGTGGTTCGTTACTTCAGATGTTTCAAAACATCCACCGCGATCAATGCTCACATCTACAATCACACTTCCCTCTTTCATTTCTTGCACCATTTCTTCGGAGACAACAACGGGTGTTCTTCCTTTCTTAGCGCGAATAGCACCAATCACAACGTCGGCATATTTCAACGCACGTGAAAGCTCAGATGGCTGAATGGTGCTGGTCCACAAGTGAACCCCCAAATCATTCTGAATACGCTTCAATTTATAAATACTATTATCGAAAAGCTTCACGCTAGCACCCAATCCTAGGGCAGCGCGAGCTGCGTTTTCACCCACAGTTCCGGCGCCAATGATGACCACCTCTGTTGGACGAACACCGGTTATACCTCCCAGCATCAGACCTCTTCCACCGGTATGGTGGCTCAGGTATTCTGCGGCTAGCATAATGGATGTGTTCCCCGCTATTTCAGCCATTGCGCGAACAATGGGGTAAATTCCTTTTTTATCTTGAATGTAATCCCAAGCGATAGCTGTGATTTTTTTTACTGAAAGTTGAACAAAACATTCTTTTGTTTGAACGGGCAGATTCAATGCAGAAATAAGTGTCTGCTTTCCCGGCATGAGTTCTATTTCTTCCAAACTCGGTGGAGCCACCTTCATGATTACGTTGGCCTGAAAGACTTGCTTGCGGTCGTATACAATGGTTGCACCGCATTCGCTATAATCGTGATCCAAGAAATTACTCTCTTTACCAGCGCCAGATTCTATGATAACGTCATGTCCGCGGCTCACTAACAACCCAACACTCTCAGGGGCAAGAGCCACCCGGCGTTCTTGAAACGAAGTTTCCTTCGGAATGCCAATGGTTAAACGTTGCATGTTCTTTCCAACATGCAGCATTTCTTCTTGTGGGGCAAGCGCAGTTTCGTGCGCAATAGAATGATAATGTTTTTTAGGAAGGGCCATAAGTGAGTATTCTCATCTTCGAAGTTACGAAACCTTGCTTATTATTTTTGAAAGGAGAGAATTATCTGCTATTTTTGGGGCTCAAATTAAAAACTATGTCACATTCAGATTCTCCGAAGCAAGGTTCATTGTTCTTGTGGTTCATCATTCCATTTGCTGCAATTTTAACATTAATGTTCGTGAACATTAATAATAATGCCGCAGCACCAATGACAAAACTTCCAGGCTCAGTTCCTGCGAAAGAGGTTGAAGAAGTGAAACACGAAGACGACAATGCAGCTGCTGATACTCCTTCTGCGGATGCCCCTGCTGCTGCTGAAGGTCCTGAAGTTGCTCACCCTGAAGAGGTGAAAATTGAAAATCAAAAAATTGTTAAAGAAGCTGCTCCTGCTGAGCACAAAGACACTGAACACAAAGGTCGCTAAAATTCAAAAACACGCTTTCCTTCTTCTTCGCGAATGCGAAGAACATAAGGTTTGTCTAAATAGTCGAAAGCCACTTCTGGCCATTCGATAAAGATATAACGAGCGCCGAATAAATAATCTTCGAAGCCGAACTCTTGCAGTTCGGCTTTTGATTTTACACGATATAAATCGAAATGATACATGCGCTCGTTGTTGCGCAAATGGTATTCATTCACCAAAGAAAAAGTGGGTGAACTCGTATTCTCTTCCCCTAATAATTTTGCAATACGAGAAATGAAAGTTGTCTTACCCGCGCCCATTTCCCCTTCCACACAAAATACACCCGATGGATGTTTCTGAATGAATTGCTGAGCAAGCGGCTCTAATTCTTCCAACGAATAAACTTCAAACTGCTGCATGTTATTTCGATTGTAGGACAATGAACGGAATGATCATTTCCTCTAACGAAATACCTCCGTGCTGAAAGGTGTTTTGGTAGTAGTTCATAAACTGATTGTAGTTGTTCGGATAAACAAAGAAATCGTTGTTCGTTGCGAAAACAAAGGCGGTGCTGATGTTCTGCTTCGGTAAATGCGCATCACTCGGATTTCGAACTTCGAAAACATCTTTCTGATTGTAGTCTAGATTTCTTCCTGCCTTGTAACGCAAGTTTGAATTGGTGTTGCGATCACCCACAATGCGAATCGGATTTTCAACCCGCACTGTGCCGTGGTCCGTTGTAATAATAACCTTGCATTTCTTCTCTGACAATTGCTTGAGCATTTCCAACAGCGCACTGTGCTCGAACCAGCTTTCAGTCAATGAAAGATACGCCGGCTCATCATCTGCTAGCTCTTTAATCACGTCCATTTCAGTTCTTGCATGACTGAGCATATCTACGAAATTGTAAACAATCACGTTCAAATTATTCTTCAACAAATTCGTGAATGAATCGGCCAATTTCTTTCCAGCATGATAATTCGTAATCTTGTTGTACGACCATTTCACATCGAGACCCAAACGCTTCAATTGCGTGCCTAAGAAATCCTCTTCGTGCATGTTCTTTCCGCCTTCATCTTCTTCACTCTTCCACCAATTCGGATAAAGCTTTTGCATTTCAGAAGGCATTAATCCAGAGAACAGAGCGTTGCGCGCATAGTGCGTGGCAGTGGGGAGAATGCTGAAGAACAAGTCTTCTTCTTCAATTCTATAGTACGGTTTAATATGAGGAATAAGGGTCTTCCATTGGTCGTAACGCAAGTTGTCTATCACCAACATGAAGACAGACTCATCGGCCTTTGCGGAGGCAACTAAAGGCGCAACACGCTGACGAAAAACAGAGTTCGAAAGCAAAGGAGCCTTCGAGAAATCTTTCATCCATTCAAGGTAATTCTGCTTGATGAATTTCGAAAATTGCTCATTGGCTTCGCGGCGTTGCGTCTTGAAAATTTCATTCATGCCTTCGTCGTTTGAACCGCGAAGCTCTTGCGACCAATAAGTCATTTTCTTAAAGAAACTCTTCCACTCTTCCGCGTTCATGCGCTGACCGAGCTGCATGCTTATCTCGCGAAATTCTTGACGATAGTCGTTGGTAGTCTTCTCACTCACCAAACGTTTTTCATCGAGATTCTTTTTAATCGTCAGAAGAATCTGATTCGGGTTAACGGGTTTAATGAGGTAATCGGAAATTTTCGAGCCGATGGCATCTTCCATAATGTGCTCTTCTTCACTCTTGGTTAT
>JBIKVX010000269.1:0-2734 GCA_044356625.1 Flavobacteriales bacterium
TATCGTCGGCATATTTGAATTGCTTCTTCAACTTCGCTTCTTCCGGATACATCTCGCAAGAGATTCCCGCGTTTCGTATTTGCTTCAGCAAATGAAACGCAGCCGATGTGGTTTCACCACCGAATTGAACCAAGAGCACTTTCGTTCCAGAGGTTGTAGATTCAGGAAACAAGTTCAACTCTGAAAGAACTTCAAAAATACGATCGGCTCCAAAGGAGATTCCTACTCCTGAAACGCCCTTCCAACCGAATATTCCAGTTAAATCATCGTATCGTCCGCCACCGCATATACTTCCCATTTCAATGCCTTTGGCTTTCACTTCGAAAATGGCTCCCGTATAGTAATTCAATCCACGAGCAAGAGAAACATCGAAAATGAGTTCGCCCTTGTCCATTCCAGACTTCTGAACTTCATTCCACACAAAGGTTAATTCTTCAATTCCCTTCAATCCTGTTTCAGAATTTCCTAATACCGATTTCAAAAAGTTCATTTTTTCATTGAAGTCTGAGAGTGCATTCAACGATTTGAATGTTTGAAAGGTATCGTCTGGAATTCCCATTTCATTCAATTCCTTCTGAACGGCTTCCTCTCCTATCTTATCCCACTTGTCTAAAACAACTGTCAATCCCATAAACTTGTCAGCCACTCCGGTTGCTTCCGCAATTCCCGCTAGAATCTTCCGATTGTTAATGACAATTGAGAATCCAGGTAAATTCAAATTTGAAAGAACTTCGTCGAAGAGCTGAACCAATTCAACTTCCACCCATAAACTGTCTGTTCCTACAACATCTGCATCGCACTGATAGAACTCTCTGAATCGTCCGCGCTGTGGGCGGTCTGCGCGCCACACCGGTTGAATCTGATAGCGACGAAAAGGAAGAACAACTGTATTTCTGTTCATGGCAACGAAGCGCGCGAATGGAACTGTAAGGTCGTAGCGTAGCGCTCTATCGCAGATTTCAAAAGAGAGTTTTCGCGAGTCTGAGAGTTTTTCTGAAGCGACATCTTTCAAGAAATCGCCATTGTTCAAGATTTTGAAAATAAGCTGATCACCCTCTTCACCATACTTACCTGTTAATGTTGAAAGGTTCTCCATAGAAGGAGTTTCCAACGGTTGGAAACCGTATTTCTCAAATGCGGTGCGGATTACACCAAATAAATAGTTGCGCTTGCGCATAACATCTGGCGCAAAATCACGTGTTCCTTTCGGTATTCCAATGGGTGTGCTCATAATTCAGATTGCAAAGTAAAGACTTGAAAGCCGTTGGACAATAATTTTCTTTAATAAGAGTTCGGATTGTCGAAATACAACTGACTATCTTTGTTTCAATGAAAGGAAAACTTTTTCTGATAATAATTGCTCTGTTTTTTCTAGGACTCGCTTCTGCAAGTGCTCAGAATTCGCCAAGGGTAGTTCAAGTATCGGGTGTAGTACTTATCAGTGACTCGCTTTTTCCAGCAGGATTCGTGGCCATTTATCGAGCAAGAGATCACCGCGGAACGTATTCCAATCGCGATGGTTATTTCACTTTGCCAGTCATGGTTGGAGACACACTTTTCTTTTCATGTACCGGTTTGGGAGATTCTTATTTTATTATACCAGCCGATATCAAAGAGAATCAACTATCTATGGTTCAGGTTATGAACATGGAAAGTTATATGCTTCCAACGACATACATTCTACCTTATCCTTCTCGGACACGATTAAGAGCCGAAATCCTTTCACTCGATTTACCTGGAGATGAATACGTTTCGTTTCATCGTGAAGGAAATGACATTGTGAATTACGACGGCATGGTAGATTTCAATGCTCAGTCTTATCGTTCGGCTTCTTCTCAAATTCAAAATAGATATACCAACGGATTTTATTCAGGTGGAAATTTATTAAGCAAAGATGCTTGGGGAAAATTCATGCGCTCATTAAAAAGCGGAGACTTAGACTCTCAACAGTAAAAGAATATGTTGAAGAGGTTATTACTTTTTATTCTCTTGCTGGCCGCTTCCTTAAGTTATTCGCAGACAGCGAAAATTAAGGGGTCAATTAAAAACAGCAGAGGTGAGTCGGTTCCCGGGGTAATAATTACTTGCAAAGAATTTCCAAACATTGGGACTTCTTCGGACAACCGAGGGAATTTCATTTTAGAAGTCAAATCTGAAACTAATTTAACCATTCTCTTCAAAGGCATTGGTGATGCACCTGTTCAAAATGAATTCTATTTGAACAACGGAGATACGAAAGAGATTGAAGTGCTGTTAGACAATTCATTAACAACAACAACCTTTGAGATTTTCGATAAGGGGAAACGTGAAGGTGGATTTCGCGAAATTGAATTGAAACTTCCTACGAAACTTCCCGTCATGAATCAAGGTATCGAAGGATACCTCATTCAAGCTGCAGTAAACATGCCCTCTGAATTGAGTTCGAGCTACAGCGTTCGTGGTGGAAGTTTCGATGAAAACTTAGTCTATGTGAACGACATTCAGGTGTATCGTCCTTTTTTGGTTCGAAGCGGACAACAAGAAGGAATGAGTTTCCCGAATCCGGATATGGTCAGTTCCATTAACTTCTCTGCCGGTGGATTCCAAGCGAAGTATGGAGATAAAATGTCCTCTGTTTTAGACATTAAATATGCACGACCCGATAGCTTGAACGGACATTTTCAAGCGGGTTTATTAGGAACCCAATTGCAATTGGGCGGTTGCAACAAGAGGGGAACGTTCGCACATAATTCAG
>JBIKVX010000054.1:0-9552 GCA_044356625.1 Flavobacteriales bacterium
ATTGAAAATGCGGAACGCGTAATTGTTAAGATTCTTTCGTCTAGTAATGGAGTTGTGCACGCTTCAAATAATTATAGAATTATTTTCATTAAAGACAATGAAGTAAATACAATTCCGTCTACGAACGAATTGAATTTGAATTTACTTTCAAGCTTCTCTAATGGCCCTGCGGGAGTGAATTCTGCTGAAATAGTTGCCCATTGCAGATTAACGCAGCGACTGTTTATTGCGAACAGTATTGCAGGGAAAATGGATATTGTTGATTTCTCAAATCCAACTGCTCCAGTTTTATTGTCGTCAGTTGTGATGACGCCATACGGAAATATAAATTCGATTGCTGTTCATGATGGAATTGTTGCCGTTGCAACTGAAAATGCAGATCCTCAGGCAAACGGAAAAATTGTATTTTTTGATGCCGACGGAGTTTTTGTGAATGAAGTTTCCGCAGGCGCGATGCCTGACATGATTACATTTTCGAAAGACTACTCGAAAGTGATAACAGCGAATGAAGGAGAGCCGAGTTCTGATTATTCAGTTGACCCTGAAGGTTCCATAACTGTTGTAGATATTAGCGGGGGAATTGCAAACTTGACAAGCGCAAACGCGACTCAGATTATGTTGACGCAATTCAACGGACAAGAGGTTGCTCTCCGCGCTCAAGGCATAAGAATATTTTCAACTTCTGCAACGGTTGCACAGGATTTAGAGCCAGAATATGTTGCCGTTTCAGACGATAACACCAAGGCATATGTGACACTTCAAGAAAACAATGCGATACTCGTAGTAAACTTAGTAACGAACACCATTGAATCTCTTCTTCCACTGGGTTATGCAGATTATTCTGCTGGTTCAGGAAATTCATTAGATGCCTCTGATCAAAGCGGTGCAATTTTGAATACTTCTGACTTGCCTATTAAAGGGACATATATGCCAGACGCCATTGCTTATTCAAATATTAATGGAAGTGGCTATGTATTTATGGCCAACGAGGGAGATTCAAGAGAATTCGGATCGGTGGTAGATGCTAACAGAATTTCTTCTTCTGTTTTTAATAACCTAGATCCAGGAGCATTTCTGGACGCCGCTATTTTAAGAAACAATCGGTTTTTAGGTAGACTGAATGCACTGAAATATTCAGGAGATACAGACGGAGATGGAGACTATGATGAACTGCACGTCTTGGGTTCTCGTTCGTTCACTATTCGCAACGCAGCAACCAATGAATTGGTATTCGACTCGAAAGATTTATTTGAAAAAATTACAGCCGCTTCTCCCTTGACAGATGCTTTTTTCAATGCTTCAAATTCTTCTGGCGCTGCTGTCTCGAAGAATAGAAGTGATGACAAAGGCCCGGAACCAGAGGGCATTACAGTGGCAGTAATTGACGGAATTCATTATGCATTTATTGGATTAGAGCGCGTGGGTGGATGTATGGTTTTCAATGTTGAAAATCCTAACGCTCCAGTTTTTGTTACCTACGTAAACAACAGAACATTAGCGGGAAGCGGTCCTGATTTAGGTGCTGAAGGAATTATTTTCATCTCGGCAGAGGATTCTCCAAACGGACAAGCCATTGTTATTTTGGCGAATGAAGTGAGTAGCACTTTATCGATTTTTGCTGTGAATACGTGCGCTTCTCTATCAGCAGTTGTTACTGCGCCAACGAACACTTCAGCTTGCGCAGGAGAGTCGATTGAATTGTCGGCAGTTGTGAACGCGAATGTGAGTTCACAATGGTTCAAAGACGGTCAGGCTTTTGGAATGATGAACGCAGGATCCATTTCAGCCACTGAAAGTGGTGTTTACCATTTAGAGGTTTCAAACTCACTTCTTCAGTGTAATCATTCGTACAGCGATATCGTTGTAACCATTCATGCATTGCCAGTACTAACAGTTCCTGCAGATGCAGCAATTTGCGCGGGTGATGAAATTCAATTGAGCGCGCAAGGTGCTGAAAGCATTGTTTGGAATGGAACTCTTGCAAACGGTTCATCAGTTACTCCAGCGGTTTCAGAGGTCTATACTGCTGTAGGAACGAATGAATTTGGTTGCGAGTCTACTCAACAATGGAGTGTTCAAGTGAATGAACTTCCTGTCGTATTCGCAGGTGTAGATGTTACTGTTTGTGAAGGGACATATGTTGAATTCACTGCAAGTGGAGCATCGGACTATGTTTGGAGCAACGGCGTTTCAAACACAAGCGGTACGCTCGTATTTACATCAGAAGAAATTTCAGTGATTGGAACGAATGCATTTGGTTGTCAAGATTCAGATACATTGGTTGTAACAACAATAGCTAATGAGAATTTTTATTTCGATGCTGATGGCGATGGGTTCGGTGATTTGAATACCCTATCGATTACATGTGTTCAGCCAGTGGGCTATGTAACCAACGCAACAGATTGTAACGATGCGAATTTCTCAATCAATGAAAGTGCTTCAGAAATTTGTAACAACGCCGATGAAAATTGCAACGGACAAATAGATGAAGGATTAGTGTTCAGCAATTACTATTACGATTTCGATCAAGATGGTTTCGGAACTGCAGATTTCATTGAATTTGCTTGTGCAACACCGGCAGGATATGTCGACAATTCTCTGGATTGTAACGATATGAACTTCTCTGTGAATACGGCGGCGACTGAGATTTGTAACGACATCGATGACGATTGCAACGGTGAGATAGATAATGGTTTGACATATTCAGCATACTACGCAGACGCAGATGGCGACACATTCGGCGACATAAACAACAGCGAGAGTTTTTGTACTGATCCTGGTAGTCTGTTTGTAACGAACGATACCGATTGCGACGATACAAACGCCTTGGTTAATCCAGCTGCAACAGAAGTTTGGGAGAATGGAATAGACGACGATTGTAATCCGAATACGAGCGATGTGAGTGTTGGAGAACTGTCAGCATTCGCGTTTAACTTATTCCCGAATCCAACTGCGGAAAGAATTACAATTTCACGATCTTCATCGGAGGCTACCACACTTGAAATAGTTAATACTCTCGGGGCATTGGTTCACACATCTAACGTTTTTGGATCGCAGACGATTATCGATGTATCGGTATTGCCAGCAGGATATTATGTTGTTCGCGTGAATGGAATGAGCAAGACGTTTGTGAAGCTGTAATTCTTACATCGAGCTCGCTCTGCGAGCGGCATCCGAAATGCCCCCAGTGAAGCTGGGGGATAGAATTATGAGATAGTTCTCCTCTTTTAAGAATTTGTATTATTCTAAACCTTTTTCCCCCAGCTTCACTGGGGGCATTTCGGATGTCGCCCTAAAGGGCTCGGGAACTTCGTTGTTTGAACTTCGTTGTTTATTCTTCCCTTTTCTTACCCGTTCTTACCCATTCTAACCTATTATCAAAGGCATTCGCCTGCGGCATTCGTGGCTACGCCACTTTCGTTGCACTTGCAACATCCGTGTCACACGACGCTATCCCATTGTTAAAAAAATAACGCAATCATTATTTTAAGTTAAACATTGCGAGTAAACATATCCTTTACTTTTGCGTAAATTATCCGCAATGAAACAAGGTCTGTTCTTTCTCTTAATTTTCTTCTGCTCCCTTGGCGCACAAGCGAAGGCTCGCATTACTGAGATAGACTCTTGCGCGTCACTTTCAGCCGTTGTTTACACACCAAACACCACTTCAGCCTGCGAAGGTGATTCCATAGAATTATCCGCGGACGTTTTTGCAAACGTTGCTTCCCAATGGTACAAAGACGGACAACCGTTTGGAATGCCGAATGCTGAAACCGTTTATGCAACGGCAAGCGGAGTTTATCATTTAGAGGTTACAAACGCGCTATTGCAATGCAGCCATGCCTACAATGACATTGCGGTGCAAATTAATCCTTTGCCTGAAGTATTTGCAGGCGCTGATGTAACGGTTTGCGAAGGAGATCTTTGGTACTTTTATGCTAATGGTGACCTTGAATATTCTTGGAGCAATGTGGCATGTAATGGATGTCCTTCTTTTATTAGTGAAAACCAAGTTGTCACTCTTTTTGGAATTGATGGAAATGGTTGCTCCAACTCGGATACACTTATAGTTACTGTGGCGCCGAATGTCGCTTATTTTTTTGACGGCGACGGCGACGGTTTTGGAAATTTATTTTCTGGAGGTAACTTTTGTTTTCAACCTGCAGGTTATGTAACAAACTTCAGCGATTGCAACGATAACAATGCTGCAATCAATATAAATGCCACAGAGATTTGCAATGGTGTCGACGATAATTGTAGTGGTCAGATAGATGAGGGTTTTGTTTTTAGTAATTACTACATGGACTCAGATTCAGATGGATTCGGAAATGTGAATACTGTAATTAATTCATGTTTTCAGCCATTGGGTTATGTATCAGATGGTACCGATTGCAACGACGATGATTTTTTAATCAACTCGAATGCTCCGGAGATTTGCAACGCCTTAGATGAGAATTGCAACGGACAGGCAGACGATGGATTGGTATTCATCAATTATTATCTCGATTTCGATTTCGATGGTTTTGGTTCATTAGACAGTGTGCAAAATACTTGTTCTCAGCCGTCCGGATTTGTACCGAATGCCCTGGACTGCAATGACGCTAATTCATACGTGAACCTAGATGCAATAGAGATTTGCAACGGCCTAGACGAAGATTGCGACGGTGAAAATGACAACAGTGTCGTGTTCGCCACTTTCTATGAAGACGCAGACGGCGATACCTACGGTGACCCTGCAACCGGACAGGATTTTTGTTTAATCCCCACCGAGTTGTTTGTGGATAACGGCGATGATTGCGATGATACGAATGCTTTGGTTAATCCTGCTGCTACAGAAATTTGGGAGAACGGAATAGACGACGATTGCAACCCGAATACCACCGATGTGAGTGTTGATGAATGGTCTGCCGCCGCGTTTAGCTTATTCCCAAATCCTGCAACGGATAGAGTTACAATGTCCCTGACTTCAACAGATTTCAGTTCAATTGAAATTTTTAATTCGTTGGGTGCATTGGTACACAGTTCCAATGTCTTAGGATCGCAAACGAGTATTGATGTATCGGTATTCCCTGCTGGTTACTACATTGTTCGGATAAGCGGAATTGCCAAGACATTTGTGAAATTGTAAGAAGGCAAGGCACCTCCGAAACTCCTTAACACTTTGTTTACATACATTCGAATTTGAACGTGATTCATAACATCTGATTAATATCTGCGGGTGATGCGTTTTATATTTTTGCGGGTAATAAAATGAAGAAAGTCGTGTATAAAATATCTCTTGTTCTTTTTGCTTTGTTCTTGAGTTGTGCAGGTTTTTCGCAAGACGGATTGGAGGGTATTATTGTAGAGAAATTTTACGTCTCGACCAAAGCAGATAATGCAGGAAAATTATTCAGCGGTGATTTACCAAAGGGAAGCGTAACCTATCGGATATACGTTGATTTAAAACCAGGTTTTCGTTTTCAGGCAGCATACGGATCTCCACAACATCCGCTATTGATAGAATCAACGGCTAACTTCTACAACCATTTAGAAAACGGAAATACGCATCCGAACATTATTCCGGAACGCACATACAAAAAGAATATCACTTTGTTAGATTCTTGGCTCTCTGCTGGTGCATGCGCTGAAGGACATCTGGGTATCTTGAAAGAATACGATGATACCATAAGTGATAAGTTTATCTGTTTTGAAAAAGGTTATTTCAAAGGCAAAAAGAAATCTCTTCCGCTTTATGAAATAGACGGTATGAAACGTTCTAACGTGTTGCCTGTTCCGACTTTCTTTCAAATGGATTTCTTGTCGAAGGTTATCGGAACCACGTCGTCTGAAAAAAGAATTTTCACTGATAACGGCGCATGGGCAGCTTTAGGAAAGGGCTCTTTAGGCGCCGATTCACTGTCAACGAACTGTGTGCTTATTGCACAACTTACTACAGTGGGTGAATTATCATTTGAATTGAATTTGCTTATTGGAGCCCCTAATGGGAGCTCTCAGAAATACGTGGCTCGAAATCCAATTACCGAAGAAAGTGAATGGACTCATCCCGAATTGATTTTCAATTCAAACAGTAAAAAAAATAAATCAAAGAAAAAATAAATCAAATGAAAAAAGGATTACTCTTTATTTCGGCACTTCTTACTTCAACATTGGCGTTTTCGCAAGTAGGATTGGAAGGAATTGTGGTTGAAAAATATTATGTGTCAGATTTAGCTGACTCAACCGATGCTGGCGACAATGGCGCTGTATATCCGTTGCATGTAGGTTCTACCACCTACAGGGTGTATGCGAATCTGCTTCCGGGTTACAAGGTTATTCAATTATTTGGATCTCTGCAGCACACCATGAATGTGAATACGACGACTGCGTTTTATAACGACCCGAATTACGGTTTCAAGGTGTACCAAGGAACAAGTGTAAACAACACGAAAAAGAACACAACATTGATTGATTCTTATTTCACCATTGGTGGAGTGGCGAATGGTTTGTGTGGAGTTTTGAAAACAGAAGACACAGATGGTACCATCGGAAACAATCAAGGCATCTTAGCGAACAACGACGCAACTGCAGGTTTAATGATAACAGGAATTGATGGAGTTGATGGCTTAATGCCAGGCGCACCAATTCTTCCGAATGTATTAGGAATTACAACAGAGTTAGACATTTTCGATCAAACTGTTGGAAACGATTTCACCACGAATGGCGCTGCTATTGCGGCTTTGGGTGGAATGGAAGGAGTAACTCCAAGCAATCATGTATTATTGGGCCAGTTCACAACAGACGGTGTTTTCAGTTTTCGATTGAATTTGCAATTGTCAACTCCTGTTGCCGGAGAAAGTCAAATTTTTGTAGCTGACTCAGCATTAACAGGCGAGTTCGTAGACACGACCTTAATTTATACTTCGCTTCCTCCAGTGATTGATTTGGTAGAAGCAAACGGTGTTGTTTCTGATGTTGATTTTTCTGCTTACCCAAATCCGTGTGAAAACAATTTGACCATTGTTCAGTCGAACAATCAAGTGGACAGAGTTTCAATGAAAGTTTTAGATATAACTGGACGAGTGGTGATGACTGATGTTTACTGGAGTGCAAAGCAAACTGTTGACACATCGAATTTACCAAATGGATTCTATACGATTCAATTGGAAAGAAAAGGACAAATTCACGCTGTGAAATTTGTAAAAAAATAAACATTTAGAAGCAAGTTGTTATGAAACACTTTTTTGTAGTCTTTTTTCTTTTCCTATCTGCTCAGGTCATACAGGCCCAAGGTACATTAAGAGGAAAGGTTACCGATGAGAAAGGAGAATCTATGTTTGGGGTAATTGTTCGTGCCATAGAAAACGAATCGATCATCACCCAAACAGATTTCGAAGGAAGCTTCTCTTTGAAGTTTCCAGACAACAAGCCCTACACCTTAAATTTTGTTATCGTGGGTTACCAAACCCTGGAAGAGAAAACTCAATTGAAGGACAATGCGGTGTTAGCGAAAGAATTTACCTTGTTGAGTTCTTCGAACATCATTAAGGGAATGGATGTCGTAGCCAAGCGCGTGAAAGCGAGCGACGGCTACATGGAAAAAATGAAAATGAACTCTGCCGTTACGCTCGATTTCATATCAGCGGAAGTCATGAAGAAGACGGGTGATGCGAGTGTGGTGAATGCTATTGCGCGTGTGTCTGGCGTTTCTACCAACGGCGGTTTAATCACAGTGCGCGGTATTGGTGACCGTTACGTTCGCACAACCTTGAACGGTTCACGTATCCCAACGTTAGATCCTTTGACGAATAATATTAAGCTAGATATTTTTCCTTCAAGTTTGGTAGACAACATTGTTATTACCAAGACTCAAAGTGCGGAGCTACCAGGAGATTGGGCGGGTGCTTACATCTCAGTTGAAACTAAGGATTATCCAGATAAGTTAAGTGTGAATATTGAATCGCAGTTCGGTTACAATGCGCAAACGACTTTTCAGAATGTTATTTCTTCAGACCGAAGCAGTACCGATTGGTTGGGATTTGATAATGGTCTTCGAATAAGGGATACAGACAGAATTGTAACTCCGAATTTGGCTCCCTCGACGTATCAGCAAATGGTAGCTTTGGGATTAGGAGATTATTTCGCGCAGCAAGGTATTCAGGGTTGGAATGATGGAGAAGCGCAAGGTGATACTTATTTCAGATTGGGTCTTGTACAATTGGGTCTTTTATCACCTGCACAATTCAACGATCCAACTGCTTTTTCGAATGCCCGGGCGCAATACAATTCCACATACAAACCCCAAGCTTTTGATTTGATTAATCCGAACGGAACCGATTATAACAACGGGTTCAGTAACAATTGGAATACGAAGTTTCGCAGAGCGCCAATTAATTTTTCTCAGAGCTTCAGCGTTGGAGATCAGAAAACATTGTTCGGAAAGGAGTTGGGCTTTATTTTCGGATTTAAGTATGGATCTGCGGTACGTTATGATCCAAATGGAATATCACAACGCGTGGGAGATGAAACCTTGGGTTATTTATTCGAAAGACAGGATAATGCGATAATAAGTCGCGAGACCAATTCGATAAGCGCCTTGTTGAATTTGGCCTACAAGCTGAATAAGAATAATAAAGTTTCTTTATTATTCATGCCGAATATCATTGGCAACAATGATGTAGCAAGCTTTGAAGAAATGCCTCAGGGTTTAGTCAATCAGGAAGCGGCTATTTTCAAAAATATATTTTATGAGCAGCGCAAGCAATTGATTTATCAGTACTCTTCGCAACACTATATCCCTTCTCTTAAATTGAAATTAGATGTGAATGCATCATACACAGATGGAAGCAGTATTGCACCCGATTTTAAGGCCACTCAATACCTACGATTTTTAGACTTTAATACAGTAACCGGTTACGAGTTTGCACCAACTGCAGGCGAAGGAATACGCAGATATGATCGCTACTTAGACGAGAATATTTTCGACGGAAGAATCGGATTTGAATTACCTATTAAATCAAAAATAGAGGGTGTTGCACGTAAGTTTAAATTCGGTGCAGCAACTCAACGTAATTACAGAAAGATTGACAACAACGAGTATAGATTATTTAATGGAAATCAAGGTGTTGTTCAGCCTTTGCTAGATGGAGATTTAAACAACTATTTAAATCCAGACAAGTTTGTTATTCAAAACGGTACGCTCGATTACTATTACATGGATTTTGATTTTGAAAGAAATCACAGTTTTGGTAATAGCAATGTCGATGCGGTTTATGGTTTGATTGACTTCGAAATAAATCAGTCCTTGCGTTTTTCTGGAGGTGTAAGAATGGAGCATACCGATATTTTTACAGATGCTGATTCATTTTATGAATTGGGTTATGGTGTAAATGATATTCGACGAGAGAATGTGGGTGGATTTGCCTTGGTGAATGCTGCGTCCCTTGATCAGTGGAATTTGTTGCCGAGTGGAAGTCTGATTTATAAGTTGAAAACGAAGAAAGAAACACAGAGTAATCTTCGATTGAATTACAGCAAGTCTTTAGCGAGACCGAGCATCAGAGAATTAAGTGA
>JBIKVX010000270.1:0-2721 GCA_044356625.1 Flavobacteriales bacterium
TGCATAAATGGCATCGAGCTTCTCTACGTTCGAGGTGATATAAACTAACTTTTCTTTTTGATCTGAAACAAAATTCATAAAATGCTATTTGCTCAAAAATAACCATTTTTTGGGGAGAAATACAAAAAAAAGAATCGGAAGAATTAACTCACCCTTTTTATTCCCTGAGCGAGAAGGAAAATCGTAGCCATTCGAATTGCAACTCCGTTTTCAACTTGATTCAAAATAATGCTGTTGTTGCCATCTGCAACTTCGCTTGAAATTTCGACACCGCGATTTATTGGTCCTGGATGCATGATAACGATTTCCTTCCCAAGTGCGTTCAAGCGATCTTGTGTCAAGCCGAACAACTCGGTATACTCGCGAAGACTAGGAAAATAGGGGATTCCAGCGTCTTGTCTTTCCAATTGAATGCGCAGCATATTCGCTACATCGCACCATTCCAGCGCACGCTGAAGGTTGTGTTCCACCTTCACCCCAAGGGATTCGATGTGTTTCGGGATTAATGTGGTTGGACCACAAACCATGACTTCAGCTCCTAATTTCTGTAAGCAATAAATATTGCTCAATGCAACTCGGCTGTGCGTTATGTCTCCAACAATAACCACTTTTTTTCCTTTGACTTCTCCTAATTTTTCTCTGATTGAAAAGGCATCGAGTAAGCCCTGAGTTGGATGCTCATGTGTGCCGTCTCCAGCGTTTACAACAACTGAATTGGTGCGCTCAGATAAAAACTGACAAGCACCTGGCGAAGCATGACGCATAACCACCATGTCTACTTTCATAGCCAAGATGTTGTTCACTGTATCGATTAGCGTTTCACCTTTTTTAACAGATGAAGTCGATGCTGAAAAATTCACAACATCTGCCCCTAATCTTTTTTCAGCCAATTCAAAACTCAACCGTGTTCGTGTTGAATTTTCGAAAAACAAATTCGCAACTGTAATATCTCTTAATGAAGGAACTTTCTTAATGGGTCTATTTAAAACTTCTTTGAACCCGTCTGCTTGCGAAAAAATCAAGTCAATGTCCGCCTTTGTTAACGGCTCAATGGCAATGAGGTGTTTGGTGCTTAGCTTCATGTTAGTCGTTCAAAAAAATTACATGATCCTCCTTTTCCCCCTCACTCTTCCACATCACTCTTACACGCTGATTATCGAAACTCTCTACTTCTTTCCCAATATAAGTGGCTTCAATAGGAACCTCTCTTCCTTTTTTTCTGTCAATTAAAACGAGTAGTTCAACCGACTTCGGTCTTCCGTATTCCATGAGACCTTCCATGCCTGCGCGAATGGTTCTTCCTGTATACAAGACATCGTCTATTAAAACCACGTTCATTCCTTCCACACTGTGCTTCATGTCTGTAGACTTCGCCAGAAGAGGTTTGTCGTGAATTCTAAAATCGTCACGATAAAACGTTGGATCAACAATTCCCCACTTAACGACATGTCCCGATTTAGCAAATTCTTCAACAATGCGCTCCATGAAAAACACGCCTCGCGGCTGCAATCCGATGAGAATGGTTGAAGAGAAGTCTTTGTGATTTTCGATTAATTGACGACACAACCTTTGAATGATCATATTCAGCAGTCCGCCATTGATCAAGGTTATTTTCTTTGCCATCGAGTGCAAATATAGTAGAAAATTGAATTGCCTACTTTTGCAAAGCATGATTGGAACGGAAATAGAAAAAGCGCGAGAACTTCTTCTTCTAAACGAAGTGGTTGCTATTCCTACTGAAACAGTTTACGGTTTGGCTGGCAACGCCCTAAGTGCAGTAGCGGTTTCCAAGATTTTCGAAGCGAAGAATCGTCCGCATTTCGACCCTCTTATTGTTCACGTTTCTTCGATTTCAGATGTTTCAAAATATGTGGAAGAAATTCCTGAATTGGCTTTCAACCTGATGGAACATTTTTGGCCTGGCCCCTTAACGGTCTTGCTTCCGAAAAAAAAATGCATTCCAGATTTAACAACATCAGGATTAAATGAAGTTGGAATTCGAATTCCGAATCACTCGCTCACCTTGGAATTGCTTAACAGTCTTCCTTTTCCGCTTGCGGCGCCCAGTGCCAATCCTTTCGGATACATAAGCCCCACAAGTGCAGAGCATGTGAATCAGCAACTCGGAAATAAAATTTCATACATACTCAACGGTGGGAACTGTTCTGTGGGAATTGAATCCACTGTTTTGCGTGTTCAACACAACGAAATAGAAATTCTTAGATTGGGTGGAATTTCCGTGGAAGACCTTCAACCTTTCACTTCAAATATTCGCATTCAACAACATTCTTCCAGTTCACCCGCAGCGCCTGGAATGCTTACCAGTCATTACGCTCCGAGAAAACCTATTTATCTTGGAAACATTCGCGAAATGATGCATTCCTTTTCATCACAGAAAATTGGAGTACTCAGTTTTAAGGAAGATTTTCAGATTGAATCACAACGCATACTAAGTAAAAGTGGGAGTTTCACAGAAGCTGCTTCCAACTTATTCTCCTACATGCGGGAACTCGATCAAATGAATATAGATGTTATTCTTGCAGAATTTCTTCCAAATGAAAATCTAGGACGCGCCATTAACGACAAATTGAAACGCGCTTCTGCGAAATAACTCTTTCGAATTACTTCACAAAAACTTGAACAGCCTGCTCTACCTGAATTTCTTCAGCGCTCATTCCTGTTGAACGTTTGGTATAGTTCACGACGTAGAAATACACCCCA
>JBIKVX010000055.1:0-9536 GCA_044356625.1 Flavobacteriales bacterium
CATGCAATTGGTCGATTTTCAAGAAGACGAAGTGCGATGTAATGATCTGAAAACTCTTGTGCTTAAGCGCATTCAGTCTGATCCTAAAATTGCCATCTATTCTGAATTCTTAGCGTGGTTCCTTATGCAACGTCGCGATTTCAACGGAGCATTCATTCAACTGAACGCACTAGACAAACGCAACAATGAAAACGGAAATCGTCTGATGAATCTAGCCATTCAAGCAGGGAACAACGAAGAATACAGCGTAGCGAACAAATGTTATAGCGCCGTAATTGCAAAAGGCAAAGCATCTGTTTTCTTCCAGCAAGCAAGCGTTAAAAAACTTCAAACATTAAGTCTTCTTTTGAAACAAAATGAATTCACAACGAACGAAGAATTTACAGCGTTAGATACGGAATATGCCACCATTCAAAATGACATTGTTCAAGCGAACGAATTGGCCATTTTGAAAAAAGATTGGGCCCATCTCAAGACTTTCTACCTCAACAATTCAAAAGACGCCGAAGTGCTTTTGAAAGAAGCATTGGCATTAGGTGGTGTAAACGGAAAGACCCTTGCAGAGATTAAACTTGAGTTGGGCGATGTGCTGCTCTTTCAAAATAAAATCTGGGAAGCTTCCCTCCTCTTTTCACAAATTGAATTAGACTTCAAAGACGACGTGCTCGGACACGAAGCAAAATTTCGCAATGCGAAAATTTCATTTTACACCGGAGATTTCGAATGGGCACAAGGACAATTAGATGTATTGAAAGCATCTACTTCCAAACTCATTTCAAACAACGCTATGCAGCTGTCTTTGCTCATTACAGATAACTTCAACATGGATACCATTCCGCTGCCCATGATGCAGTATGCACGTGCAGAATTGCTCGCTTACCAAAATCAGTTTGTGCTTGCTTTTCGAACGCTAGACAGCATTACGACTGCCTTTCCCGGACATTCACTTACCGATGAGATTTTATTTACGAAAGCGAATATTTACCGCAAGCAAGGAGATTTCGAAAAAGCTGTTTTGCTATACACCGAGTTGGTTAATGTTCACTTCGAAGGAGTTTACGCAGACGATGCATTGTTCGCGCTAGCAGAAATCGAAGAAAAGCATTACAAAGATTTAGCAAAGGCCCAAACGCACTACGAGCGGCTACTGAACGACTTCCCAGGAAGTTTGTTCGTTATAGACGCTCGTAAACGTTATCGCGCCTTAAAAGGCGAAGTGCAATAATCTTAGTGCTGAACCATTACGGCTTGCACATTCGAGATTCCAGCGGTGGTCATTACTCGAACATAATATATTCCACTATTCAAATTCGAGACATCAACCGAAGAATATCCTTCCTTCAAATTTTTGCTTTCAATTAATTTACCTGTTACATCGAATACAGTCACAATCGCTTGTGTTGAACACTTCACGTTCAGAACAGTATTCGCTGGATTAGGATAAATAGAGAACAATACATTTCCTTCTTCTTCAACCCCTACTCCACACGTTGGATCGTAAGCCGCATTCGGTGAGCCATTCGGACAACCTGCGAACCAATTGGAAGCCTCGTTCATTAAATCTGTGGTGCTCAACAATTCCAACGTCTTTCCAAATCCGTTTGGTTCAGTAGTCCAAGGAGCCGCGTTACGATAGCTCACTGAAAACTGTAACACTTGACTTTCGTTGTAAACTAAAATATCGTCGGTTCCACCTAAAACAAATCCCATGGGGGTTTGAATAGCTGTTACATCGGGATGAATGGTATTGAACAAATTTGCGTCTTCCGCAACAACCGCATATCCATGAGCGGCAAGGATTGTTCCTTGCGGGAATGTATATCCACCTGTCACACCGCCATCAGAAACCTTCCAGTTGCTAATATCTAAATCGGTATCAAGAGTTGAATGTAACTCGAACCAATCACCGGCATCTGCACCAACAAAAGATTTGTAATTAATCTCTGAAACAACTACCGACGAGTCGCATGCGAAATAAGGTTCTCCCGGAGAACCAGCCACACATCCAGCGAACCATGAATTTGAATCACTTGGGCTCATTCCATTTCCTTCAAACTCAAGAGATCTTCCTTCTCCATCTGTTCCCAAAGGCCATGGGTAAGCTGTTGAATAAGAAATTTCTTCAACAACGTTTCCATTGTGATTTATTAATTGAAGTGTTTCTCCGTTGTTGTTGAATGAGAAACCCAAATTTCCAATTACGTTATTCACGTTTGGATATTGAGCGTTGAATACCGCCGTATCCCGAGCAACTACTAAGTATCCATTTGCAGGAATAACAGTAGACAAAGGAATATTAAATACATGTAAGAAGTTACTGTCTCTAACAGCATAAGAACTCAGATCCAAAGGAACATTCAGCAAGTTGTGAATTTCCATCCAATCCCCACCATCTATTGAGTTCTCAGCATTTACCATAAGCTCTGAAACTTCGAGTGCATTTGCAACTGGAGAACCTTCGAACCACGCAGTGAACGAGGCGTTTCCAACTGGCGTAATATCCAAAACTTGATTTAGATTATTCGTATTGAAAATTGAATTTGGAGACCAGTGATCGAACGTATATCCTGGATTAGGAACAGCGGTAATACGCACTGGAACTCCTTTGAAATAGACACCAGACCAAGGATACTCCAATTCACTTGGTTCAATGGTTGAAATGTGAATTCTTCCAGCTCCCGCAGGTTGAACATCAAGGATGTATGTTACTTGTCCCGCCAAACTAAACTGACTCTGAATCACGTTACGCGCTCCGGCAATGCGACTGTTATTCCAGTTAATCATGTCCGTCATGGTGTTATTGAAATTGCTCATGTTACCACTCCAACGTGAGTGATGACGAGGTATCCATGGCGCAACTTCATTAATCATTGAATTACCCAACGCGCTCACTTTATTCTGCTGCCAAATGGTGTTGATCAAATCGGCATATCTATCAATGAAGTAATTTCTAAACTGCGTATTCTGAAGTAATTTGCTACAAATTGCATCGAGATGAATGCTCGGATCATCGATGGCTTGTGTGATAAAATTATCTGATGGTGCAGGACCATATAGTCCGTAGCCGAAGTCTAAGTCCATTAACATCATTCTCCATTTTTCACCTGGAAAATTCCAAAATTTAATGTTATTCGGATAGCCATTGCTCCAGTCACCATTTCCGTAATAGGTTTCGGCGGCGATATAATCAATAAAATTTTCTAAATCGATATAACTGTTTGCAGTCTCGTAGTAAGTCGGACTAGCTGCATCGCCATTCGCAACAGCGTTGTACATAGGCCAAAAATTATCTAGCGTCCCGTCGTTCGGATCCAAACCATCGAGATAATTTTCAGTAATAACTGTAACACTGTCTGAATTGAAACCGTGGTTGCTTTCCACCCAGTGTTTATTCAACACTTCACGCAATTCATACTCACCAAAATACTCACCGTTCAAGAATACAATAACTGGCGTGTACCCCATGTAATCGGCGTGTGTTCCTTTGGTTAATCTCTGCATGAAGGCATCACGCATGCGCGATCCGTCGTAATCATTTCCTCCGTTTCGCAAGTTGAAGTTTTTATATTCGGTAACCTGAGGCTTGTCTTGAATTAATGGGTACTGAATATTCTTAAAACCATATTCGTCTCGACACTTCACACGGAAACTTTTTTGAGGGTGTGCGCGTGACCAACCCCCATGAATTTTCAATCCAATGCAACCTTCAAATTTTTGAGTGCTATCTGTAGCAATGTACTCGACATATGAAAAACGCTCCCAATCTTCCCAGATGTTCGAACCGAAGTAAGGAAAGTTCGTATCGTAATCAGGAGGACCTAACACATAAATACCCGTGTTATTATCATAGAGATTTGCGTAGTCTGTAGAGAGTGAAATAACCGGCAAACCAACATAGGCTTCGTTTATAATAAATGTGTTTTTTTCTGTTGGACTAGGTAAAACCGAGTTGTTTAATGAGAATGCACGTGCGGAAACCACTGTTGTAACAGGGATATCTAAAGGCGTGGTATATACAGTTGAAGTTTCCACAGGAATACTTCCGTCTAACGTATAGCGAATGACAGCATTTAAGCTTGTAGTTGAAATGGAAACGGTCTGACCTCCCGCATAAATACCTGCGGGCACATCAATAATTGGTTTCGTTAAGAAAGATGAGTAACAAACAGCTGAATTAATCGCCGAAGGCGTTGGCTCTGTGCTATAGCACCATGACAAACCACTGTGATTGTAACTGTAATCTACGTTCATCTGCGGAACAGTAACCAAGTCGGCAGGTGCACCTGTTGGCAACGACAACATTATTTGATCGCCAGTAGACATCTCAAAATTGGTGTGCCAAGCAATGGGTGCTGTTAAATTCATCCAGGCCAAGGCAGGCGCAAATTGCACCGTCGAAGTTGATACTCCTGCAGCCAAGAAAGCGTTGCTCGTTAAATCTGAAGAGTTCGTAGCAACGTTATGCACTTGAATCGCAAGCACATTCTCTCCATTTACCAAGAGATTGGGCAATGCCAAAAGATTAATGGTATACATATCTAGGGCTATTCCCTGATAGCCGTTCGCTTCGTGGTTTCCAGAAGCAAGCGTATTGAAAGGTGTTAGCACACCCGCTGATCCTAAAGTTGCTCTTGCTATTTCAACGCCGTTGATATAAGCTACAAACCCATCGTCATAGTCCATGTAAAACAACAAGTCGTGAATGGTTGTAACATCCGCTACGTTGAACGTTTTACGAATAAATACACTCGTTGCAGAAGCTATGGTAGTTCCATCATCTGAATCTCCTGCTCCAATGCCTCCTGCACCTGAGAGCCATCCTGCTAAACCCGTTGCTCCTGGACTTCTCCATGAAGAATTAGGTTCAGATGTCGGAACAATGTAACTCCACATATCACTCGCGGAAATTATAGTTTCGAAATGGTCTACGACGGGAATTCGATCCTTACCGCTCGTCCAAATTAACTTATGTTCTCCTGGAGCCAAATCATACGAAGGCATAACCCATTTGAATGGTTCCAAAGGATCGTTGGTAATACCATATCCTTCAATGTTTACGGGTGATGTACCATTGTTACGGATTTCTAACCAATCGCTAAAGTCGCCATCTTCATCGGCAATAACAGCCATGTTCGTTTGCGACAACTCACTCAAATCTACTTGAGCCAGCACAGGACTTAATAAAATTGCTAAATAGGATAAAATAACTAATCTCTTCATATTGCTCTTTTTTCTCGCAAGCGCTAATTTACCTCAATATAAAATAACATTCTGTTAACATTCTGCAAAACAGGACCTATTCTTGGCTTCGTGTTATATTTGCAAAAATTTGTTTCAATGAAAAACATTGCAGTTATTGGCGCTGGCACCATGGGAAATGGAATTGCGCACGTGTTCGCGCAAAACGGATTCACCGTTCAATTAATCGACTTGAATGAAGCACAATTGGAAAAGGCCGTTGCTACCATTTCCAAAAACTTAGATCGTCAAGTTGCTAAAGGTACTCTTACTGAAGAACAAAAGGCACAAACCCTTGGGAACCTTTCCACTTCCAACAGCATTGAAACAGGTGTTGCAAACGCAGAGCTAGTTGTTGAAGCGGCTACTGAAAACGTTGATCTTAAGCTGAAAATATTTCAAACCCTCGATGCGAACGCACCTGCGGATTGCATCCTAGCTTCCAATACATCTTCAATAAGCATTACTAAAATTGCTTCTGTAACCAACAGACCTTCACAAGTGATTGGCATGCACTTCATGAATCCAGTTCCTGTTATGAAGCTGGTTGAAGTGATTCGAGGATACAGCACTTCAAACGAAGTGAACGATAAGGTTTTTGAAATTTCAAAACAACTCGGAAAAGTTCCGGTTGAAGTGAACGACTACCCTGGATTCGTGGCCAATCGCATTCTTATGCCCATGATCAACGAAGCCATCTATACTTTGTATGAAGGCGTTGCTGGCGTTGAAGAAATTGACACGGTTATGAAACTTGGAATGGGACATCCAATGGGACCTCTTCGTTTGGCCGACTTCATTGGATTAGATGTATGCTTAGCAATTCTTCGTGTTATGCACGATGGATTCGGAAATCCGAAATACGCGCCATGTCCTTTGTTGGTGAACATGGTTACCGCAAAAAAATTAGGTGATAAATCTGGAGAAGGATTCTATATTTTGAATAGAGAGACAAAAGAGACCACTGTTTCTCCTTCGTTTTCAAAATAATTCAAGGTGAAAATTCATCACGACTTTTCTTCATTCAAGGAAGTTAAAAATCCCGTCTTAACTATCGGCACGTTCGATGGTGTTCACTTGGGACATCAAGCCTTGCTTGCGCGCATGAGCGAGCTTGCAAAGGAAGTCAATGGAGAAACGGTTGTGCTTACATTTTCCCCACATCCGCGAACTGTTCTCTTTCCTGAAGACCACGGTATTCAATTGCTTTCAGACACCAACGAAAAAAGACAATTCCTTTCCGACTGTGGCGTAGATCATTTGGTTGAATTTCCATTCACCATGGAATTCGCAAAAAAATCAGCCTTTGAATACGTGCGCGATTTGTTGGTGGTTGGAATGAATGTCCATACCGTTATTGTTGGATACGATCATCGCTTCGGAAGAAACCGTGAGGGCAATTTCCAACTATTGTTGGAATACGCCGACATGTTACAATTTCATGTTGAAGAAATTCCGGCGCAACTCATCAACGAAAGTGAGGTGAGTTCAACCAAAATTCGAAATGCTATTTCAATTGGAAAGGTAGAATTCGCCATGCAAGCAACTGGAAGAAACTATGTCCTTTCAGGAACTGTTGTACACGGAAAAGGGAACGGAAAGAAAATTGGTTTTCCAACCGCGAACATAAAAATTTCAGATCCACTGAAACTTATTCCAGCAAACGGAGTCTATGTAGTAGAAACCAACATTAACGGAATAAACTACCGCGGAGCCATGAACATTGGAACACGACCTACATTCGAATTTAACGGACAACGTTCGTTGGAAGTGCATGTAATAGGGTTTCATAACAGTCTCTATGAACAGCCCTTGCAAGTAGAATTTATTCGGAAGTTACGCGACGAACAAAATTTTGGTTCAATAGATGCGTTGAGAGAACAACTTGCAAAAGATATTGCCAATGCGATTCGCTAAAACAACACTTTTCTTTTTTGTTTTTTCATTCAACATGACCGTTGACTCGCATGCGCAGTTGGTCTCTTGGGATAAATTAGATACGTGTAAAATTTACACCGACCTCAACCTCGCTTTAAAAGAACCTTCCAAGGTATATCGCCTTCACCTCAATAGAAAAAAGTACACAGAGATTCCGCAAGAAATATTTTTGCTTTCCAACTTAAACGATCTTCAACTCGACAGAAACAAGATTAAAACCATTCCAACAAAAATCAACGAGCTTCCCTTTTTGCAGCGATTAAGCATCAATGAAAACGTGGTTGATTCCATGCCACCAGCTCTTTTCAATTTAAAAAATCTACGCGTACTCGAATTAGGAGATAACTTTATAAGTACCCTTCCCGATGAGGTTGAAAAATTACAAGAGCTGCGCATTTTAGCACTGTGGGACAATCCCATCGACTATTATCCGAATGCATTAGGATCATTGAAAAACATTACGCATCTCGATTTTCTTCACAACCAAATGAGCTACGGAACGCAAGATCGCATTCTTCAAATGATAGATCCTAAGAAAGTCAAAGTGTATTTTTCTACACCTTGCGCCTGCGAAGACGGACATTAAAAATTATACTTTATCGAAGTCGATAACGACAATATCTGAAACGGGTTCACACTGACAAGTCAGTACGAATCCTGCGTTCACTTCACCCGGTTCTAAAGCGTAATTCAATTTCATATCTACCTCACCTTCTTTCACGTGCGCGCGACAGGTGCAACACATACCGCCTTTGCATGAAAAAGGAATATCCAAACCGGCACGCTGCGCAGCATCGAGAATCATTTCTCCCGTTTTCGGCATTTTGAACTGCGTGTAATTACCGTCGAAAATAACAGTTACATCTGCCTGTCCTTCCAACACAACTTCCTTCTTCACAACAGGAGGTGCTTGCTTGGCTTGGCCTGGAGAAGCGAACAATTCGAAATGAACATTCTCTGGGGCCATTCCCTTCGACAAATAAAAATCTTTCACCGCGCGAATCATCGGTTCCGGTCCGCAAACAAAAACTTCTGAAACAGTATCTATCGGAATAAAACGCTGCGTATATCCTTCAATCTTTTCCGCATCTATTCTCCCGTGAAAAAGAGCAATGTCATTCGGCTCACCGCTTAAGACATGAAACACACGGAAACGTCCGAGGTATATGTCCTTCATGTCTTCAATTAAATCGCGAAATATTATTCCACTGAAATGTCTGTTTCCGTATATCAAACTCACTTCCGCCTCTGCGTTATTTTGAAGTAATGTGCGTGCAATCGAAAGCATGGGGGTAATTCCACTTCCAGCCGCATACAAGACCACGTGCGTCTTTCCATCTATATTATTCGGGGTGAAATGACCCATAGGGTTCATCACCTGCATTTCCATTCCTGCCTTCACCTCAGAGGTTGCCCATGTGGAAAATACTCCCCCGTCGACGCGCTTGATTGCCACGCGCAATTCACCGTCGTTTGTTCCGCTGCAAATCGAATAAGATCTACGAATGTCTTCGCCGTTCACACTCGCACGAAGTGTTAGGTACTGCCCGGGTTTGAACGTGTAACGCTCAGTCAAATCTGAAGGAACATTAAAGGCAATAGAAACACTATCGGCGGTTTCCTGACGAACATCGGATACGATTAAAGCGGCAAAGGTTGGTCTCATAAGTTTGAAAAGACAAAAATAGGCCAACCATGTTCTGAATAAGAATTTTTCACAGCTGATATTTGCAATGATTATGTTTAAGGTGAATGAACTAAATTTGTTCTTATGGAAATGGAAATCGCTCTTCAAAAATTTCAGCAATACATAGACGCTGAAAATAAAATCGAAGCAAAAGATTGGATGCCCGAAGGCTACCGCAAGACTCTTATTCGTCAGATCGGACAGCACGCGCACAGCGAAATCATAGGTATGCTTCCTGAAGGAAATTGGATTACTCGCGCCCCTTCTCTTCGTCGTAAAGCCATTTTGTTAGCGAAGGTTCAAGACGAAGCCGGACACGGTTTGTACTTGTATTGCGCGGCGGAAACCATGGGTGTTGATAGAGATACCATGACGGAAGAAATGCTTTCTGGAAAAGCGAAGTACTCTTCTATTTTCAATTACCCAACTACTTCGTGGGCGGATATTGGCGCTATTGGATGGTTGGTAGACGGCGCAGCTATTGTGAATCAAGTTTCATTGCAACGCACAAGTTACGGTCCATACAGCAGAGCGTTGATTCGCATTTGCAAAGAAGAAAGTTTTCATCAACGTCAAGGATATGAAATTTGCATAGCGCTTTCTAAAGGAACAGCAGAGCAAAAGAAAATGTTACAAGATGCCTTCAATCGTTTTTGGTGGCCGGCGTTAATGA
>JBIKVX010000271.1:0-2719 GCA_044356625.1 Flavobacteriales bacterium
CGCATAATTTTCTTTTTGTTCTTCCCGAACTGAAAGGAAAACTTCCAACCCTATTTCTTCCAGCATAGAAACTAAATGTTCTGCCTGAGATTTTTCATGGTATTGAATGAGTCCTTTCTCTTCTCCCATTCGACTGCTCTTTCCACCCAATAAAATCAATGCTTTCAAAGGAGCCGATTGAAAGTAGTTTGAAACAAATTCCAGCACTTCTTCCTTCAACCTAAAAACTTTTGTTTCGGGTTGAAGGAAGGGTTTGACAAACGCAGGAGCTTCTGTCATTTCATCCGGAAGGACAACGGCTAAAACATTCGTCAATTCCGCGCTTCGCTTGAAAAGACTTTTTTCTTTTTCAAGATTCACAAAAATGATTTGGTTGGAAGCCTTATGATGATTGCCATTCACTAAGGCTCCGTCGAATTCCTGAAGTGCCGTTTGGTCAAGTCCTGTTTCTTCTTGAAGAAGAAAATGATTTTCGTGAGTGGTTATTCCGAACGAAGAATCTGAATTTCCTTCGGCGTGAGAAGCGTCTACGTAAGCCAATCGCTGATTTATTTCAGCCTGCAAATAATTCACCCAACTTCGAATCTCTTCGCAGGTGGTGCCGTAAAGCGCCAACTCTCGTGCATGCCAACTAGCCTTGGATTGAAGATTCATTTCCCTGCGATGTATGTCGATTTACCTCCAGACTTTTCCAACAACTTCACCCCTCCAATTTCCATATCGAAACTCATGGCCTTGCACATGTCGTATATCGTAAGCACCGCAACAGATGCGCCGGTTAGTGCTTCCATCTCTACTCCAGTTTTTCCAAATGTCTTCACCGAGCAAAGAACACGGGCGCCATTTTCTGTCTTTTCAATTTGCAAATCAATGCCTGTAATGGCAAGCGGATGACACAAGGGAATTAAACTCGAAGCTTGCTTCACCCCTTGAATTCCTGCGATACGAGCCGTTTGAAAAACGGGGCCTTTCGGCGATTGATATTCGTTGTTTTGAAACAACGCATTTAAATTTTCCGGAAAAATAATCTCTGCTTGTGCCTTCGCAATGCGAAGTGTATAGGCCTTTTCGGAAACATCGACCATAGCGGCGTTTCCCTTTTCATTCACATGAGACAAGTTTTCCATGGTTCCAAATTTATGGAAGGAATGTAATTATTATTTCTTTTTCATTTGGAAGACAACCTTTTGGCCACGAAAAGGGTTTTATATTCGTTAAGACAAAGAATGCGAACAAACAAATGCGATATCTCCCTTTTTAAGACAAGCGTGCTTGTGCTTTGTCTTTTCGCATTGAGTTTTGTCAATACAGTTTCAGCATCGCATTTGATTGGCGGAGAAGTTTACTACACGCACACTTCAGGAAATAATTATACGGTTACGTTGAAAATTTTCCGTGATTGCGGTCCTGCCAATGTAAACGGAACTGGCTTCGACGCTGCTGTTTCTATTGGTATATTCACTAGCAACAATGTGCTTTTCACCGATCTTTCTGTTAATTTAATTAGCACGAACGTCACCACCATTCCAATAACGCTAAACAACCCGTGCTTTGTGCTTCCTCCAGACATCTGCGTAGAACAAGCTGTTTACACAGGAAGTGTGAATCTTCCTCCAACACCCGGGGGATATAACATTGTTCACCAGCGCTGCTGCTTTCAACCGAGCATTGACAATCTTATTTCACCGCAAACACAGGGCGTATCGTATGTGGCTCATGTGCCTGGTTCAAATGAGCTTACAGTTGGATTCAATTCAAGTCCGCGTTTTAACAACTTCCCTCCACCCGCCTTATGTAAAGACGCTTCCTTTACTTTCGATCATTCGGCTACGGATCCGGATGGTGATGTAATTGTTTATTCATTTTGCGCGCCTTATTTATTCGCAGACCAGTTCGATCCCATGCCCACTCCACCGAACAATCCTCCTTATCCGAATCTCACATACGGACCAGGATTTTCTCCGACCTATCCCATTACGAGCAATCCGGTTATGGGAATTAATTCAACAACCGGATTAATAAGCGGCACTGCTACTCAGGTTGGTCAATATACCATTACCGTTTGCGCGGAAGAATACAGAAATGGCGTTTACATTTCAACAACTCGAAGAACATTTCAATTCAATGTCACTCTTTGCGACCAATCGATTATAGCCAGTATTCCCGTGCAGACTTCAATTTGCAACGGTCTCGATATTAGCCTGACCAACGAAAGTGTAAATTCAACTTTTTGGGCTTGGGATTTTGGGGTGCCGTTCGACAATACCGATGTGAGTACTGCGCAAAACCCTACCTATACCTACCCCGTTCCAGGAACCTACACCATCACGCTCATTGCGAATCCTGGCTGGTCGTGCTCAGACACTGCAACACAGGAATACACGGTGTTTCCAGATATAGATCCAATAATTACGGTTGAAGAATATGCCTGCGTGAATCAACAGGACACCTACGATTTCCTTGGGTCAGCAACCTTCGTTGCGAACAACGGAACACTTCTTTGGGACTTCGGGACAAGCTCAATTCCTTCCACTTCCGATGTGGTTCATCCACAAGAAATTATTTTCGATTCGAATGAAGCCGTTCATTCAATAACACTAACGGCCACCGCCAGTAACGGCTGTTCGCAGGACACAACGATAACCATTGCGAATCCCGCTGATCCGGTGGCTATCATTCCGAACCAATCTACTTTTTGCGACGGATTAACGTATACTTT
>JBIKVX010000272.1:0-2697 GCA_044356625.1 Flavobacteriales bacterium
ATTTCTTCAAAAAGCGGCTTATACAACGAGTACATTAGATATTCACGAAATTAAATTTGGCGACGGAGTATTATGGGGTGTAAATACTTTATTTTCATGCCTTTGTACATTTGATATTAATTATAGTTTTAGACCAAAATGGAAACCTAATTTTATAAACTCACTCACTCCTGAAGACAAATGTCATCTTAACGGTATGGTGCTTAAAGATGGAATTCCTAAATATGTGACTGCGCTCAGCCAAACAAATAATAAAGATGGATGGAGAGAAAAAATTATGAGTACGGGTGTTCTTTTAGAAGTTCCTTCAAGCGAAGTAATTTTAGATTCCTTATCCATGCCACATTCTCCACGACTAATTGATGGAAATTTATATCTTCTTGAATCAGGTTCTGGCCGTTTATTAAAAGTTGATGTTGAAAAAAAATCTTATGAGATAGTGTATGAATTCAATCGTTTTATACGAGGAATGGTTCATTACAATGGGTTTTTATTTATTGGGGCCTCACAAATAAGAGAAACATCTAAATCGTTTAACGGTCTCGATGTAAAAAATAATTCTACTCAGGCTGGAATAATTGTGTTTGACCTTAGTAAACGAAAAAAAATAGGAGAAATAAATTATCTTGATACAGTAGAAGAAATTTTTGATGTGCAATTGATCGAAGGATTTTTAAAACCTGTTATTCTCACTCAGAATGACGAAAGACACAAAGAAATAATCACATTTTCAGGGAATGTATTTTGGCGAAAGCCAAAGTCAAGGAATTAATACGAACTTCTTCTTAATTTTTGAATTTTAACATTCATTTTCTTATTGAGTAACGGTTTTCATCTCACACCCACAGGCGGAATAAGTTTCTTTTTGGCATATCAATGATGAAAAAAAACACTAGCGAATTCTTCGAGTAAACATGAAATAAATATGAATTATCGTTTTTTGCGATTTTTAAACAGCACAGAAAAGAATAAGATCTATTCAATAAAAAAAAAGGGAGCAGATGCTCCCTTTTTTTATTGCTCGAAAATTCTTAATTGCAAGTAAATTCCGTATTACTCGGATTCGGATCGCAGAAATTTAAATTTGCAGTGTAAATACCGTTCTTCAATGCATTAATGTTGCTTGTTCCGTTACCAGCTTCCAATGGAATGTTCAGCACATATGCACTAGCGCGTGAAGCAAATAAACCTAAGCCACCAACAACATTTGTGTAGCTTGGGCGCTCTTGAATTATGCCGGTAACAGGGTTGTTAACGTTAATGAAAGTCTTGAGTTCATCGTTGGCTAAGCCCATGCGCAATTCGAAAGCACGGGTTTTATTGCCGTCGTATGTCCCCACTTCGCGACGAATGTGTGTATCCGTCGGAAGGTTTGTCCCTAAATAAGAAAAGAAAGGTTCGGCATTGAACGTGAGGTTGTAGTAACCTGAATTCAAATCAATGTCGTCAGCGTTGAATGTTCCGATTTTCCAGTCAATGAACTTATCTGTAGAGGAAACCAATTGCGTGAGCGCATTGTCAGAATACACGTTTTCTGTGTAGTAAAAGCGAAGAGCTAAATCATAAATCTCAGCATTGTCAATTGGTGTCCAACGAATAGAAACATTATCGCGATAATCGATAGCTCCTGTTACGGTGTTTATCGAGGCAAATGACATTCCTAAGTTGGTTTGTGGGCTTTGGAAAAAGACATTGGCTGAAGGAATAACATTGGTCCAAGCGAATATATCTGGACGAGAAACGAAATCGGCAACGAGCTTGTAGGTGGCATTTGGATTAAGTCCAGTAGGAGTTGCAAAATAATAAACCGTTTGCGCTGGTCCGTAAAACATGCCGTTCACATCTTTATTGTTAATGGTAATTGGCGAAAGGTTATGCGTTGCAATCGGATTAGGATTCCCAGTAACATACTCGTCAATGCGTAAAGAAGTAAATTCTTCCCACTTGTATTCAGAGCTGTCGCGAATCATGGCGTACTCGTTCAAATTTCCATCACCAAGAAAGGTCTTATTCACTTTCACGAACTGAGTGTCGGCCTGCGGATCTAACAATCCGAAAACAACAGTTGTGCTCGCGTAAGGTGCAGTTAAATCTACATCGGTCTCACAAGAAGAAAATACGGTCATAGATGCCGCGGCAACAACAGTAAAGAAAAAATACTTATTCATGTTTCAAATATAAGTCGTGATCTGCTAATTAATTTTCAAAAATGCCTCAATTCTTACGCGTTCAGTGCGCTCAAGAATTCAAGTGTGTTTACGTTGTCGGCGTAGTCCGTTAAAGCGGGGCATTGGCTGGTTCCAAATGGAATAAATTCATTTCCTACAATACACTGGATGTGTTCGGAATGATTGTTTAGGTGTTGAAGCAACGCTTCTTTGTTTTCATAGCGCTCATAGAACACAGAGGCCACAGGCGATGCAATGTTTTTGTCTTCCTTGAAAATAACAAATCCGTTTTCGAGTAGGTCTTCGTTATTCAACAACCAAACAGCCTTGTTGTAATCGTAGTTGTTTGCGTATTTGTTATGCGTGGCTATCGACTGAAAGCTGAAAATTCCGTTGAAGATTCGATTCAAATCGAAGTCGGTTGGAAGATATAACTTAGTGACATTGCGACATCCGAGTCCGAAATAATCGAAAAGATCGTTTCCGAGTTTTTCCAATTGTTCGTCTGTTTCGTTTCCATCGAGAATGG
>JBIKVX010000056.1:0-9405 GCA_044356625.1 Flavobacteriales bacterium
TTCAGGAAATTACGATCATGTGAAGTCAAAGAATGCACTAAAAGAACTAGCTAATTTCGGAGCTCTTCAATTGAACTCTGATTTCCGTGTAGCACGTTTGGGAAATACCTTCAATGATGCTCAAACATCTTTCTACCACAAAAGCATAGGCGGTTACCACGGTGCAAAATTAAAGCGTATTCAAGAGGTAATTGATTTCCATTTGAACAGTGAATTGCAACTTTTGCAAAAAAGTTTAATCGAATTCGCTCTGAGATCAGACTCCTCCATTGCAAGGCAGGCTATGGAGTTGGAAGGCTCTCCTAACATAAATCGATTCTATCAATCTGTATTGCAGCAATATGACTTTAGCAGGTTCAATCAATCCGTTTCAACTCCAATTCTGAACATGCTGAACACGAAATATTTTATAAGCGGTTCAAATACGCCGGCTTTATCGAACAACTCTGCATTGGGCAATGCTTGGTTCGTTTCCAAGGTGAGAACAACCAACAACAGCGACGAAGAGATGATTGCCTTGGGAGAAATTGATTCGAAGACTGAAGCAACAACGCAAGCTTCTTTCGGAACGCAATTCCATGCAGCGCAAAGCGCAGTGGACAGCACTGCTTCCGTTCGCATGTTGGCTTATGAAACAAAAGTCTTGCGTTACGAAGTGAACAACACTTCAGCAGAAGCACAGCCTGTTGTGTTCAGTGAAATCTATTACCCAGAAGGATGGATTTGTCGCATCGATGGCAACGAAGTAGATGCCGCACGTGTAAACTACATCCTCCGGGGAGCAATGGTTCCGGCTGGGAAGCATACTGTTGAATGGTCTTTCGAACCGAAGGTTTGGAAAAAAGGAACAACCATATCTTACGCAGGTTCTGCATTGCTTTTCGCATTACTTGGCCTTGCAGGATTTATGGTTTATAAGGAAGAGAAAAAAGCGTAATTACAAGACAGGCTTTTCACGGCGCGTGAGGTTTTGAACCAATAGCGCAACATTGGAAACAAGGATAAGTGGAAAAATTACAGTAATAAACCAACCGTAAGGAAAGTGAGTGGCGGCGTAGTTCGGCTGCGTAAAACCGAGCCACTGCGAATCGCTTGGCACACTGCCTAAGACAAGAATGTACTGCCAAAGAATAGACGCCATTCCAACAACATTGAAGATTGAAAAAGCAAGTTTATACTTGCTTTTTTTCTTAGGGAAAATTGGCATGCAAATCAAGGAGATAACCCCAAATACAATGTCGAAATTCAATCCGTAAAAAGTCATTTCCCAAGGCGTCTGTTTCCAAGTAGCAAGAATGTAAAACATGGAAGCGACTGGAATTCTCAAGTATTGAAGACTATACAACCAAGACGGACGAAGTGCTCTTAAAAAGCGCGCTCCACGAGGTGTGAAGGCCAACAATAGAATTAGCACCGAAGAAAAAATTATCGGGAACAATAAATGTCCAGTTCCCGTTTTTTTGTCCATGAACCAACGATTGAGCGCAAGGGTCGACTGAAAGATGGTCCATCCCAATAAAGCCAACGCGAATAGGTGCGCGCGTTGCTGTGCTCTGTGATGTCCGCGAACAAACGCGTAAGTCATCATAACGCCTGAAAGCAAAGTAAGAATGCAGGTAACAACAATAAGCGAAAAGGGAATGTTTTCAATCATGATTATGGAAGTATTTTCGATTGCAAGGTAGGGTCAAATTCACAGGCGTTTTTTCCGCTTATGCGGTGTCTGTTTCGCGCAATAAAATTATAAATTCCATTCAATAAAAACAGCGGACAGACGAATGTCAGTATTAACAAAATCGACAAGGGTGCCTTCACTTCGTAAAACAATTGTCGAAGGGCGAGTCCTTTGTGGTATTTCCTTCCATTTACAACCAAGATAATTCCGGAAAGTGAAGATCGTTCTTTGTCAGAAAGATGATGTTCTGCTTCGTTTCCCTTCAACCCAGAAAAAAATAAGTCAGAGCTACTGGAATACATATGAATGCGCTGAATCCAGCGATTACAAAAGAGGCAGTCGCTGTCGAAAAAAAGTATCTTTTTGGAGCCTAACATTCTTGAGGAATTAAACAAAGTTAACCTTGAAGTGTCTTTACCTTTGCGAATCTCTTGAGAATTATGGTAAACTGCAGTGTGTTTGGGGAAAAAAAGAAAGTGCGATGGTCACTTGGCTCTTCCGCGCTCAGTTATACCTTGACAGATAAGTTTAGTGACGTGCCAATGGAAATCTGGGATTCTTTGAATCACGAGCAGAATATTTTTCTTTCTTCAGATTATTTGTCGGCACTTTCGAAAAGCTTGGACGGAAATCTTTTTTATATTTTGTTCTTCAAAAATGAAACGCCCATGGGTATTGCCGTTTTGCAATACACCTATTTCGTTTCAGGTGAATTGAAGTCGCACGTAGACGTGGAAGGCGGAGCAGGATTTGTTGCGCGTGTCTTCGGAAGACAGTCGCGACAATATCCAATAGTGGTATGTGGAAGTCCGTTTTGCACGGGTCCGCACGGATATATTTTTCAGAAGGAAATTCAGGTGGAAGAAGCTACAACGGCTTTGTGTTATGCCCTTACCGAGGTGATTCATTATTTGCGGAAGAGCAACAGAGATACACAAGCCGTAGTTGTGAAAGACTTTTATCCGAAGGATTACAATGCGTTGAACGAGTTGAAGGAATGCGGATTTCATACGTTCGCAGTAGATCATTTGTTGAAGATGCCATTGGATGGGAATTGGAAGACTTTCGACGATTATCAAAACGCGCTGAACACCAAGTTCAGAACGAAGGCGAAAGCCGCATTGAAGAAATTCGAAGGCGTGGAAACACGCATTTGGGAAGCCTCAGATTTGTCAGAGAATGCAACCTTGGTTCAGGCTTTGTATCGAAATGTTTATGATCGCGCTGAATTCGCCATGGAACCGTTAACAACCGAGTTCTTGGTTGCATTGAAGAATTCGCTTCAAGATAAAATGGTAATTCAGGCCTTTTATATTTCGAATGAAATCATTGGCTACCAAATTGCTCTCATCAACAACAAAGAGCTGGAAGCGTTTTTAGTTGGAATAGACTACGAAGCAAATGCAACATACGGATTGTATTCGAACATGTTGTTGACCTTCGTGAAAATGGCCATTGATTCGCAATGCGAAGAGATTGCATTTGGAAGAACAGCTGGCGAAATAAAATCTACCTTCGGTGCGGTTCCTGTGGAAATGCGCATCGCACTTCGTCACCCGGGAAGACTTCGAAACGCCTTATTGAAATTATTCTTCACGAAAGTTCATCCTGGAAATGAACCGCAACGTTTTCCATTCAAACAGGAATGGCAAAACGAACTCGAAAAAAAACAAGGGGAATGGAATTCCCAATTCAATGGCTAATTCAACAAGTAAGGAACGCTGGATCTTAATTGCTTTAGCAGCCATTCAGTTTACCAACATCGTAGACTTCATGATTATGATGCCGATGGGCGATATCTTGAAGCGCGACTTGGGTGTTGGTCCTACGGGATTCGGATGGCTCGTGAGCTCTTACGGTTTGGCAGCAGGATTGACTTCCTTCTTAGGAGTGTTCTATCTCGACAATCTTCCACGAAAAAAAGCATTGTTGCTAGCATACTTAGGATTCATGCTCGGAACATTGAGCAGTGCGCTTGTTCCAACCACCGATAACAACGAATTGAATTATTATTTGTTTGTTGGAACGCGCATTTTAACTGGAATTACTGGCGGATTGTTAGGGGGATTGGTGATGTCTATTGTGGCCGATGTTATACCCATGGAAAGAAGAGGAAAGGCCATGGCAGCTATTACGTTGGCATTTTCGTTGGCCTCTATTTTAGGTGTTCCTATGGCGTTAACCCTAGTCGATTTTTTTGATGGAAATTGGCATGTTCCGTTCTACATGGTCAGCGCGCTTAGCCTTCCGTTTTGGTTTATGGCTTGGAAGACGTTACCGCCCCTACGCGATCACTTGGAGCGCAGAACGCACAAGTTTCAACCCTTAGAAACCTTCAAGGCTTCTTTCTCGAATGTGGCGCAGCGAAACGCATTGCTGTTTACAGTTCTGCTGGTGCTCGGACAGTTCACGATTATTTCCTTTTTAACACCTTACATGATTAGTAATGTGAAGTTGGAACAACATGAGGTGAAGTACATTTATTTAGTAGGCGGATTCTGCACGGTGATCAGCAGTATTTTAATTGGAAGAGCAGTGGATAAAATTGGAAGGTTTAAAGTATTCGGTTTCTTCGCATTGCTTTCGCTCATTCCTATTTTCATAAACACAAATCTTCCGGAAACAGATTTGTGGATTGTCTTAACCATTGCTGGAGTTTTCTTTGTTACCGTAACGGGAAGAATGATTCCAGCGAACACCATTGTAAGCGGTGTGGTGAACCCTAAGCACAGAGCCGGGTTCATGAGTTTGAATTCCGCAGCGCAAAGCACAGCCTCTGGAATTAGTGCGGCTTTAGCTGGAAGTATTATTACGCAAGCCAACGATAATGCACCTTTAGAGAATTATCAAATTGTTGGATACGTTGCCATGTCCTTCACGGTTATCGCTTTTTTCGTTATGCTTCGTTTGAAAAACTTAGCTAGAAAACTTGAAGAAAACATTTAAATTCGCAAGAATATGAGAGCCATTGAAACCATTCCGCATCCGCGCATTCGCATTGTTGTCCATTCATGGAACGGCAAATGGATTGTGGAATTTGAAGCGGCATCTTATAAGCAAGCCATTAAGATTGATCAAGAAGCGGTGAAAACCATTGAAGGGGTCAGGACTCTTTTAAATAATGAATTTCTAATCGAGATTGAAAATCAATTTCAAAATTTACATAAAATATGGAGTATCAACTTTCAGAAAACAAACCCGTAAAAAAGCCTTTTGCGCTTTATTTAATTATCGGCATTCTATTCGCAGGAAATTTTGCGGCTTTAATTTTCATGTGGAATAAGCTAAAAGCTCCTGTTCAGCAGCCAGAAGTCCAGAAAGTAGTCGATACGATTAGCCCAGGACAAGTGAAGATTGCTTTTGTGAATTTAGATTCATTAAATGCACAGTATTTATTGATTATCGAGAAATCGGAACAGCTTGAGAAGAGCGCTTTAGCGGCAGATGAAAAATTAAAGTCGGAGGTAGCCAAACGCAAGAAAGAATTTGATGATTTGGTACTATACGCGCAAAAGGGAAATCTACCTGCAGATGAGCAAGCTACGGTTGAAAATAGATTGGCAGAACTTCAGAATGATCTGGAGCAAATTCAACAAAGGGAAGAGCAGATTCTTATGGAGAGTAAATCGTCATTGCAAGCAGAACTGAGAAAAAAGCTGGATGACTTCACTTCGAAATACGCAAAGGATAACGGCTGGGATTATATTATCTCTTCTCAAAGCGAAGTGCCATTAATTTTATTTGCGAATCCTATTTACGATTTAACAAATGAGATAGTTAAGGGTTTAAATACACAATACGAATCTGAAAAGCAACTCAAGTAATGACCATAGCCGAACGCAAATACGCTGAAAACATAGCCGAGTATATTATATACATGTGGCAGATGCAAGACTTGCTTCGTGCAGTTAATTTGGATGTAGAATCACTCGACGGATTTCTGCGTTCTTTCCTTCCAACCGAAGAAAAAATTCAGGAGGAAAAAAAATGGTTCGAAGGATTAGCCCAAAGCATGAAGCGCAGCGGTGCTGAAGAAAAAGGTAATGTTGAAGAGGTACAAGAAGTTCTCTCTGAATTGAATTTACTTCACACCACGTTGAATACTCTTCTTCGTGATGATGAGTACATAGCTGCAAATGAACGTGCGAAAGATAATCTTGACGCCTATCGTGAGCGATCAAACGGTAAAGCATTGAGTGAAGTGGAGGCCTATTTAACTGCGTTATACGGATTGATGATTCTTCGTCTTCGCAAGCAGGAGATTTCTGAAGAAACGAAAGACGCTATGAAGACTTTTTCAGATGTGATAGTTTTGCTGGCGCTTCAGTATAATAAAATGAAAAAAGGGGAAACACTACAACATTTGAATTGATTCTTTCGTTAGAAAATAAATTGAATATTATGAAATCCATACTGTTTTGTTTATTTCTAGGATCTGCATTTTTAGTAAATGCGCAAAGTCACTCAGATTACGGTTCTGTAAAAGTCCTTTCCGCCGTAACGCAAAATACGTTTGGATATAACGTGGGTTATTATGTAGATTTCAAGAATAATTCAACGAAGAGTGTAGATGGTTTGAAATGGACTTCTCGGTTTTACGATAATTTTGGCACTTTAAAGGGAACTCGTGAAGGCCAATGGCAGTCGGGAAATTTTATAAAACCAATAACTGTTGGGGGTAAAACTCAGGATTTAGAAACTGTTTGGGTAGAAGGAGCCACAAAAGTTTTCGTCACGGTTAAGATGGTTCACTTTACTGATGGAACTTCGGTTAGCCGAAAGTAATTAGGGCTCAAATATAATCGTTACAGGCCCGTCGTTTATCAATTCAACTTTCATATCTGCTCCGAAAATTCCGGTTTCAACATTCGTAATGCGCTTGCGCATTTCAGCAATAAAAAATTCATACAACGGAATCGCTTGTTCCGGACGAGCTGCTTCAATGAAGCTCGGACGGTTTCCTTTCTTCGTGTCTGCATACAACGTGAATTGACTCACGAGCAATGCACTTCCATTTACATCTAAAACACTCTTGTTCATCTTTCCTTCTTCATCGGAAAAAATGCGAAGCTTTACAATTTTTTCCAAGGTTGGAAGAATACTTTCTTCGGTGTCGTTCGAAGAAAATCCAAGGAGTAAAAGCATTCCGTGGTCAATACTTCCAACAATTTCAGAATTTACTTTTACAGAGGCGCTTGTCACGCGTTGAAGAACTATTTTCATGAATGAATTTGTTTCTACTTTAAAAATATTGCGTTTAAAATGGAAGTTATCTGTTCTAATGCTGTTGATTCATGGTTAAATGTCCACAAAGGATAAATGCTTGCACAAGTTATTATATTTTCGTGAGGAATGTCGAAACTGGAAAATGATATTTCTTTTTTAAAAGGAGTTGGACCTGCGCGGGCCGATCAATTTCGCATGGAATTGGGTATTCGCACGTGGGAAGATTTGCTCATGCATTATCCGTTTCGGTATGTCGACAAAAGTCAGTTTCAGAAAGTGAGCGATGTGAAGTCAGATGCGGTTGCTGTTCAGTTACAAGGAACTATTGTGCGATTAACGGAACTGGGAGAAGCGCGCGCTAAGCGTTTGGTTGGAATCTTTCAAGACGAGACGGGTACCATGGAGTTGGTGTGGTTCAAAGGAGCGCGTTGGCTGAAGAGCAGCTTGCCGGTTAACAAACCGTGTTTGGTGTACGGAAAGCCAACCGAGTTCAAAGGCAAGTTCAACATTGCTCATCCGGAGGTGGAAGAAATGGAATCTTCGCGCATGGCGGCTGGGGTGGGTTTGAAGCCAGTTTACAGCACAACAGAGAAGATGTCGAACAGAGGCTTGAACAGTAACGTTATCGGAAAACTAACGCTGCATTTGTGTGAAGAAGTTCGTCATGAAATTCCGGAAGTGTTGCCGCAGGAATTGATTCAACAATACAAATTAATTTCTCGCGCTGAAGCGCTAGTGCAGTTGCATGCGCCCGCGAATGGAGAGAAGTTGGAGCAGGCGAGAAGAAGGTTGAAGTTCGAGGAATTGTTTTTCCTTCAGTTGCAAGTGTTGCAAACGAAGTTGGCGGGCACGGTAGAGCAGCGCGGAGTGGTGTTCGAGAAGGTTGGAGAATTATTCAATTCGTTTTATAAAAAGCATTTGCCGTTTGAATTAACGGGTGCGCAGAAGCGTGTGGTGAAGGAGATTCGTACCGATGTGGTGAAGGGATTTCACATGAACCGATTGGTTCAGGGCGATGTTGGAAGTGGAAAAACCATTGTTGCGCTCATGGCTATTTTGTTGGCCATAGACAACGGCTATCAGGCTTGTCTAATGGCGCCTACAGAGATTTTAGCGAATCAGCATTACGAAGGAATCTCCCAATTGCTCGAGCCCTTGGGTGTTCGTGTTGAATTGCTCACCGGATCGGTAAAGAAGAAGAGTCGTGTTCCGTTGATGGAAGATTTGAAGAGTGGTGAATTGAAGTTCATTATTGGAACGCATGCGTTGATAGAACCTGTTGTTGAATTTGCGAATTTAGGATTGGTGGTAATCGATGAGCAACATCGTTTTGGTGTTGCGCAACGCGCGGCGTTGTGGAAGAAAGCGGCCTTGCCTCCGCATATCTTAGTCATGACCGCAACGCCTATTCCGCGCACGCTGGCCATGACGGTGTATGGCGATTTAGATGTGAGTATTATAGATGAGCTTCCTCCAGGAAGAAAGCCGGTGAATACGCAGTGGCACACCGATGCTTATCGGTTGATGTTGTTTGAATTCATTCGTCAGGAAATAGCCTTGGGCCGTCAGGTCTATGTTGTTTATCCGATGATTGAAGAGAGCGAGAAGATGGACTACAAAGATTTGTTCGACGGATACGAAAGTATGTCGCGCGCTTTTCCATCTCCGAAGTATTTCATTTCCATTGTACATGGAAGAATGAAAGCTGAAGATCGCGATTTCGAAATGAAGCAATTCATTGAGAAGAAGACGCAGATTATGGTGGCTACTACGGTAATTGAAGTAGGAGTGAACGTCCCGAATGCGAGTGTGATGGTGATAGAGAGCGCCGAGCGATTTGGATTATCTCAGTTGCACCAGTTGCGCGGAAGGGTAGGTCGTGGAGCAGATCAGAGTTATTGTGTTCTAATGACAGGACATAAGCTCAGCGACGACACGAAGCTGCGCATGGAAACCATGGTTCGCACGACAGACGGATTTGAAATTGCTGAAGTTGATTTACGCTTACGCGGTCCGGGCGATTTGGCAGGAACTGCGCAGAGTGGTGTTTTGCAATTGCGCATAGCAGACATGGTGAAGGACCAACAGATGATGGCTGCCGCTCGCAACATAGCGAACGAATGGCTTTCCGAAGATCCGCAATTGACCAGTGATAAAAGCGCTCCTATTCGTGAGGAGTTGTTCAGGTTGAAGCGGAAGAAGAGTGATTGGAGTGGGATTTCTTAACGCAACGGAGTTGCGATGACCACTGCGTGGATGACACACTTCGTGTGATGACCACTTCGTGGATGACACACTTCGTGTGATGACCGTTCCGGAGGACATTTCTTGATGACCGCTTCGCGGAGAATGGTAACAACGAAGTTCCAACAACGTAGTTCTAACAACGCAGTTCCAACAACGCAGTTCCAACAACGTAGTTCTCACAACGCAGTTCCCGAGCCCCGTAGGGCGACATCCGAAATGCCCCCAGTGAAGCTGGGGGAAAATGTGTAGAATAATAC
>JBIKVX010000057.1:0-9392 GCA_044356625.1 Flavobacteriales bacterium
TTTCATTCAGAAAATAGTTGTCCGTTTATTAAAATGATTTCAAAAAAATAGAAAATTCAAAAATCTGTGTATATTTGCACCCGCTTTTAAGAGCAAGATGATCTCGTAGCTCAGCTGGTAGAGCAATACACTTTTAATGTATGGGCCCTGGGTTCGAATCCCAGCGGGATCACCAAAAAGAAAAAAGGCAGGAAACTGCCTTTTTTCATTCTCAATTGCCCTGGTGGTGAAATTGGTAGACACGCCATCTTGAGGGGGTGGTTCCGTAAGGTATGCTGGTTCGAGTCCAGTCCAGGGCACAAAGGGGAATTTTCCCCTTTTTTTTATGTCTATAAAAAACACTTGTGCCCAACGGAATAAGGTACTTTCGCAGAACGATTGAATAGACGAAATGGAAAAGATAAAAAGTAATTTCACATGGATAGCGGGACCGTGCAGCGCGGAGTCTGAAGAACAGGTTATACAAACCGCCCGTGATTTAAGTTTGAAAATACCTTTATCTTATTACCGCGCAGGTTTATGGAAACCTCGCACGAGTCCAAATTCATTTGAAGGAATGGGAGTAGCGGCTCTTCCATGGATGAAAAAAGCCAAAGAAGAAACGGGGGTTAAAATCATTACAGAAGTAGCTACTTCTCAACACGTAGAATTGTGTCTTGAACATAATTTCGATGCTCTTTGGATTGGTGCACGAACAACTACGAATCCTTTTTCAGTGAAAGAAATTGCTGAAGCGCTGCGTGGGGTGAACATTCCCATCTTTATTAAGAACCCCATTAATCCTGACCTTTCGTTATGGATTGGTGCCTTTGAGCGATTTCAAAAAGTAGGGCTTACCGATTTAAGCGCTATTCACCGAGGGTTCTCAGTAGCCAATAAACTTCCTTACCGAAACAAACCGCTCTGGGAAATTCCAATTGAATTCAAAACACAATTTCCCGAAATTCCCCTACTCTGTGACCCCAGCCACATCTGTGGAAACAGAACATTGCTGAAAGATGTTAGCCAACGCGCAATTGACTTGGGTATGAATGGAATCATGATTGAAAGTCATCCGAATCCTGACAGTGCCTTAAGCGATGCCGCCCAACAAATAACCCCATTGCAAGTTGGAGAAATGGCCTCTGCTCTGCACTACAGAACCACCTCACTTACTTCCAATTCTGCTGAAAAACTTCAAATACTTAGAGATCGAGTAGATGCCTTAGACGCAGATATTATTGATTTACTGGGAAAGAGGATGAACGTTGCGAGAGAGATGGGCGCTTTGAAAAAAGAAGAAGGCATAATCATTTTCCAATTGGAACGTTGGAAGGAAATTCTTGAAAGTCGTGAAGCTTGGGGCAAGTCGGCGCAACTCACAGAGACCTTTCTTTCCGCCTATCTCGAAGCTATTCACAAAGAAAGCATTCGCGCTCAAAACGGAGTAATGAATAAAGACTAGGCAAACAACATTGTGAATGAATGGTGAATAAAATCAATAGGTTCAGTTACTCCGTGTAAGCTAATTTTACGTGCTATGCGCGCGTGGTTTCTTTTCACCTTTTTACTTTCAAGTATATGTATGCTTGGGCAAGACTCCGCGCCCCTGGATTCACTTTTACCTATTGTCCCTTATTCGTCTGATGGTGTCGCAAGGCAATGGCTCAATGGGAGCGACAAATCGAGCTTGCCTAAATTCACAGCGGCGACTGTGACCATTCAACCTGTTTCCATTTATTTTGAAAAATCGGGCGCGGTTCTAACCTCATCAGCAAAACTCCAATTGAACGATATTGTTGAAAAACTTGCGCGCAATGGAAAAACAGCTGTGCTTATCACGGGATACGCCGACCGAAATGGCAACAGTGAAAAAAACTGGAAAGAATCTGAAAAACGAGCGAAGGTCGTTCGAGCCTTTTTAGTGGATTCGGGCATTGATGCTAATCGCTGTGTGTCGAAATTTGTTGGCGATGTTGGATCCATTGGTAAGAATCCAGGCGATCGAAAAGTTGTTGTTGAATTTATTGCTCGTCCATAATGAAAATAATTTGCATTGGTAGAAATTACGCGGCACATGCTGCAGAATTGGGAAACGCTGTTCCTGAAAATCCGGTGGTGTTCTGCAAACCCGATTCAGCCATCATTCAACGCGGAAATCCGTTTGTCATTCCCGCCTTCACAAATGATGTGCATTACGAATTGGAATTGGTTTTTCGAATAAATAGATTGGGAAAGCACATTCAGGAATCTTTTGCTCCGCGTTATTACAACGAAGTAACACTTGGAATCGATTTTACCGCAAGAGATGTTCAAGATGAATTGAAAAAGAAAGGCCTTCCGTGGGAACGCGCCAAGGCTTTCGACGGATCTGCTTTCGTTAGTGAGAAATTCTTCGACATTGAATCACTTCCTTCCCCTCTCCTTTTCACATTGAAAAAAAACGGAACAATTGTTCAAGAAGGAAACAGTTCACACATGATTCATTCCATAGACAAGCTTATTGAAAACGTCTCGGAAGTTTTCACTTTGAAGATTGGAGACTTAATTTTTACTGGAACTCCAGCAGGCGTTGGCCCTGTGGCTTCGGGTGATTTGTTGGAAGGATATCTTTTCGACGAAAAAGTTTTTTCACTTCGAATTAAATAAGACTCACGATTTCGTATTGCTTCTTTTTTCGAGCATGGGAACAAACGAAAACTCCCCATAATAAGTGTTTTGAAAATTTCCTTCAGCGTCTTCTTGAATAAGCGTCATTTCCTGTTTATCTCCTTCGCCAAAAGGCATCACTAGCTTCCCACCTGGCTTCATTTGCATAAGCAGTTCTTCAGGAACAACAGGTATGGCGCACGTAATGATTATTCTATCGTAAGGCGCAAATACCGGAATTCCTTTGTAGCCATCTCCGTAGGCCAAGTGACACTTGTAGCCCATTTCGGCCAACATTTTTTTCGAAGTATCGAAAAGCAATTTCTGTCTTTCAATGGAATATACCTTCGCGCCCATTTCGCAAAGGACAGAAGTCTGATAACCAGAGCCGGTTCCTATTTCCAAAACCTTCATCCCCTTCTCTACATCTAAAAGCTGGCTTTGAAAAGCTACGGTATACGGCGCAGATATGGTCTGCTCCGCCCCTATTGGAAGGGCCTTGTTCTCATAGGCCAATTCCACAAAAGCACTAGTTAAAAACGCATGTCTAGGCACTTTATTCATGGCATCTATAACGCGAGTATCTGTAATTCCCTTTTCGCGTAGTTCCTCCACTAATTTTCTCCTCAGTCCTTTATGCCTGTAATTATCCTCAATCATACCGCCAAGGTACGGGACTATTTCATCCGCTTTTCAGTGTTGAAAAGTAAAAATCAACGAAGTGATGTCGACATCAATTTCAATCACATTTGCATAAGAAGAGAATTATTTATGTTGAAAATAGGAGTTTTAGGGACGGGTTACTTAGGGAAGATTCACATGCAAGTGCTTTCGGAATTACCGGAATTGTTTCAGTCTATTCATTTTTTCGATCCAGATATTAAAGCTGCGAAAGAAGCAGCGGCACGCTTTGGCATTGAGCCTTGTCATAGCCTCGATGCGCTCATTAACGAAGTTGATGTCGTTGATGTCGTTTCAAGCACGCCCTCACATTTCCAATGTGCTTCGAATGCTATTCGAAATTTAAAGCACGTTTTCATTGAAAAGCCAATTACTTCGACCTTAGAAGAAAGCAACCGATTAATTAAACTCGCTAAAGAAGCCCAAGTCATTGCTCAAGTAGGACACATTGAGCGATTCAATCCAGCATTTGTAGCCGTTTCATCGCTTCTTGAAAACACCAAGTACATTGAAGCACACCGATTGAGTCAATTCAAGGGAAGAAACAACGACGTCTCTGTCATTCTAGATGTTATGATTCACGATATTGATTTAGTTCTAGCGGTAACTCAGGCAAATGTTAGAAGAGTTTCGGCCAATGGGGCTTCCGTTCTTACGCCTCATATTGACATTGCGAATGCCCGCATTGAGTTAGACAATGGGTGTGTTGCAAATCTTACTGCCAGTCGTGTAGGCACGGACTCCATGCGTAAAATGCGCTTCTACCAAAAAGATGCTTGTTACGTTTCAGATTTTCTAAACAAGACAGCCCATAGCTATGAACTTCTTCGTGAAAACGAAGAAAATGAAATCACTAAAAAAAGTCTTTCAGTTTCAGATACCAATGCGTTGAAACAGGAGTTAATGAGTTTCGGTGAAGCCGTCTTGCGGCAATCAGAACCAACAGTATCACTTGAAGACGGACACAAAGCATTGGCTGTAGCAGAAATGATTGCTGAAAAAATTAGACAGAGCGTGTTCACTTCTGAGGATTAGTAGCTGAAATGTATCCGAAGCAATAATCTCACTTTTGTTCCGTTACTCTGGCTAACCTTTTAGATGCGAATGTATATTCGCGTCCCAAAACACGCCGATTGAAACCATTTGTTTTTTTTATAGCCCTTTTTGTATTTTTTCTGCAAGGATGCGACATTATTAATCCAAAGGAAAAAGAGCCGGCATACCTATACATTCCGTCTTTCACTTTTCAAGCAAATTTAGCACAGGGCACTTCAAGTGAAGCCATTACGGAGGTGTGGGTATATGCAGATGATCAAAATCTTGGAGTCTATGACCTGCCTGCAAAAGTGCCCATTCTAGACCTAGGAACGAAAGCAATAAGAATTTTCGCTGGCATTAAAAATAACGGAATTTCAAACACGCGCATTCGCTATCCTTTTTACGCTCCCTTCGATACAACGCTTACTATTTCCGCCTTTCAAATAGATACACTCATCCCCCATTTTTCCTATTACGGCGAGGCCGTTATTTCTGAAAAAGGGTTTGAGGGCGGAAATTACTTCGTTCAAACTGGAAACAATAACGGAACATTTTCCGTGACAAACAACGGAGCTCAAGTTTTTGAGGGAAACAGAAGCGGTTGGGGACACATTGACGTTGGAATGAGTCACTTGTATTTCAAAGATGATGACAATTTGAATTATCAAAGTGGGGATAATGTATTTCTCGAAATGAATTATGGCAGCAATAACACGTTTTCTGTTGGCTTCATTACAACCACCGGTGGAATCGCGTCTAAAAACCTCGCACTCATTATTAATCCAACTTCAAGTGGCGATGGTCTTTCGCCCGTTTGGAAAAAAATATACATTGACTTTGGTTATGTGCTTCAGCAAAATCCGACAGCACAATTTCACGAATTATATATTGAAGCCATTCCAGCTGATGCAACAACGCCGGTAAACATTTTTGTAGATAACTTGAAGTGGGTGACTTGGTAGCGAAGGGTGAATAGAATTTGAAGAATAAAGGAATCATATTTTCATATGTCGCCGCAGATTGGATTGCTGCCGCTTCCGCGTGGACGAGTCTTTATGTTCTCCGAAAAAAATTCGAAGCCATCAAATACGGTTATGATTTAGGATTTCATACCGACACAAATTTTTTCGCTGCGCTTATATTCATTCCCCTCGGCTGGATTTGCTTCTACGCCATGTGGGGTATGTATTCCGACGTATTGCGCAGACACCGTCTACGCGAAATTGGTCAAATTCTAGCCACCTCATTAATTGGCAACACTGTCATCTTCTTTTTGTTTTTGTTAGACGACGAGCTTCCCAATTACAATTATTATTACACAACTTTTGGATTTCTTTTACTGGCACATCTAGGTCTAACTTTAATACTGAGAATTTCAATTACTTCAAGAACCGTTAAAAAAATTCAATCTCGTAAATGGGGATTCCCTACCCTAATTGTTGGCGGAAATGCCCGAGCCCTCCAGCTTGTAGATGAGATCAACAATTTAAAAAAATCACCTGGGTTTGTATTCAAAGGTTACCTTAAAATAAACGGAGCCGATGAGCAGCTCTCTGCAAGTCTGCCTCTTTTCGGCAAATACCCGAGCTTACCTTCCATTATTGAAGAGCATCAAATTGAAGAAGTAATTCTATCGGTTGAGAGTGGCGACCACAAAGAATTGGAAAACATTATAGCCCTCTTGGAAAACTACAATGTTCGCATTAATATTATTCCAGACACCTTCGATATTTTGTCAGGAAGTGTGAAGATGACAAGTGTATTCGGAGTGCCTCTGATTCGTCTCAACACGCTGCTTATGCCTAGCTGGCAATTCAGCATAAAGCGATTATTCGACGTTTTATTGAGTGCTTTGGCACTCGTTGCTCTTTCTCCTCTGTTGTTACTCATTTCAATGTTAGTTAAAGCCACTTCGCGCGGAACGGTTTTCTTTTTTCAAGAAAGAATTGGAAGAAATGGTATTCCATTTCAGATTATAAAATTCAGAAGCATGCATACGGGTGCAGAAAAACTTGGTCCCCAATTAAGTTCTTCACACGATGCGCGCATTACGAAATTCGGCAAAATACTTAGAAAAACACGTTTCGATGAATTGCCACAATTTTGGAATGTACTAGCCGGAGACATGGCCCTTGTAGGCCCTAGACCTGAAAGACAATTCTACATTGATCAGATTTCGAAAATAAATCCACACTACCAAAAGCTTCATCGCATTCGTCCCGGAATAACCTCATGGGGACAGGTGAAATACGGCTATGCAGAAAACGTAGATCAGATGGTTCAGCGCCTTCGCTATGATTTATTGTATCTCGAAAACATGTCCTTAGCCATGGACATAAAAATTCTTTTTTACACAATAGTCATTGTGCTCAAAGGCGCTGGGAAATAGTCTCCAAAGCCCATTATTCAAATAAGATTTGTAATAATTCGTTGTTAGACCTATTTTTAACAAATAAAACTTCACATTTATTGGAAACCGATTGTTTTCAATAGTTAAAGAAAATTTAAACATGGAATATATTTCATTGATTTCGAGCACTGGCATTCAAATTTTGGATTTCTCAATAAAATTAGATGCGCAAAAATTCAGAGCGCTAAGATTCAATTATTTCGAAGGAATTGATAGCCTTACAATGAAATATTGGTTCGAGGAGTTAATAGAAATAAAAAGTCTTGGCAAACTCATTCGCAAATCCGATTTACTCAAATTACGCATTGACCGTGAAAGCCTTACCGATATTGAAGCTATCAATAAAATCGTTAGTTCAGATGTCTATTTGTTTGACGAGGACGAGGAAAGAACCTACTCCATTCGCAACATTGAAAAGACTTTAAGACAATTTGAAAAAAAATGGATTCCGTTACCCTATTTCAAGAACAATCAAATTAATGATAATTTATTCGGACCTACCGATTGGGTTCGTTGTTGGTTTGAGTTTGTTGAATCCACTTCTGAGTTAAAATTCGTGCTTGCGATTGATACTACTATCAGTAATGACAATAGTCAAAATCACACGCCATTACTGAATTCCAATCCCAACGAAAACAAATACTGCATCTGTCAAAATGAAGATTCAATTTTAAGTTTTCTTAGCGATTTCACAGGGTGTGGTTGGGTTGAAAGCTGGTTGAAGAGTTTATTTAAGTTCAGCCCTACAGACTCTCAAACCAAACACCTCGCAAGCTATATTCACTTGCTTCGATTATTGAAATCAAGTTTGCAATTGCCAACGATTCAGTTACTCAGTGACCAATCAGATGTAATTGATTTAGACCTTTCAATAGATGTGGGTAATTCCCATACTTGCGCGATTCTTTTTGAGACGCCAACCGAGGGAGAGATCAACTTTAACAAAGTAAAAAAATTAAAAATAAGAGACCTCAGTAATCCATCGAAATCCTATGGAGATGCGTTCTCTACTCGAATCGTATTTCGAGATGAAAAATTCGGCTTAGAAGATTCCTTTTTCGCCGGTCAAGAAAAATTCCTTTGGCCCAGTCCTGTTAGAATTGGATTTGAAGCGGAAAATTTAATTCACGCCTTCGAAGTAAAACGAAATATTCAGCAAGAAACAAAATCGTTCAACTCGAGTCCAAAGCGTTATTTATGGGACAAAAAAGCATCTAAGAGTCCTTGGAAATTCCATGATAATGCAGCCGAAATTCCGAAAAACGTTTACAAAAAAGGAATTTCAGAACAACTTAAGAGCGACGGCACCTATTGTTCCGATGATGCCTTCGGAGCATTGCCGCTATACTCGCGCAAGACGTTGATGACCTTTTTGTTCTTGGAAATCTTCTCGCAAGCCATTGCACAATTCAACTCCTTTGAGTTTCGATCTATTCACGGAAAACCGAATTCTCGAAGAAGATTGCGACATGTTGTAATTAGCTGTCCTATTGGAATGATAAAAGCCGAGCAAGTGGCGTTAAGACAATGCGCAGAAGAAGCCGTGAAAATGCTTTCAAATTATTCTAAAAAAATAAATTCAAGCGGAGCAGTAATTAGCCCAATGGTTGCTGATTCTTTTGATATTATTCCAAGAATCGCCGACCTAAGAAAAAATCACGACGAACCACTTGAGGACAGAGTTGATTGGATTTATGACGAGGCGACCTGCAGTCAGCTCGTGTTTATGTATGGCCTCATTCAGCACAAATTCGACGGAAACCCCACAGATTTGTTCAATATTTTCGGACATAAAACTCCCGATGATAAAAAAGTACTCACCATTGGTTCACTCGATATCGGTGGTGGAACTTCCGATTTGATGATTTGCGAATATGAACTGTCTTTTAACAACGCAACTGAATTAAAACCAAAACCTCTTTATTTTGAAGGGTTTCACTTAGCCGGTGACGATCTCATTAAAAATATTATTCAATCCATAATCATCGAAGGAGCCCAGCTTACGGCTGATGATATTGGATGTTCAGGAGTGATTGAAAACTATGGATACTCTGTAATTGGAAATGAAATTAGAGAGAAAATTAACGGTTTCTTTGGTAGAGACGCTGCGACCATGAGTTATTTAACACGCATGATGCGCGTGAATTTCTTAAATCAAATCGGGATTCCAATAGCCCACAAGTACCTCGAAATCGCAAATAATACTACTTCCGAAACGGTTGGGTTCAACGAACTATTCGCAGATAACAAACCGAGTGATGATCTTTTGAATTATTTCTATGAACATTTTGGATTCCGGTTTGAAGATTTAACTTGGAACTTAAACCCTAAAAAAGTGAACAACGTTGTACGCTTCACTTTTTCGAAATTAATTAAGCAAGTCGCGAAATTAATGCACCTCTACCGTTGTGATTTTATTATTATATCGGGAAGACCTTGTAATTTAAAAGCTATTGAAGAACTGTTCTTAGAGATACATCCGGTGCAGCCGAATAGATTTATTAATTTGAATAATTACTGGATTGGAAAATGGTATCCATTTTCAGACAACAACGGATACATTAAAGACCCTAAGACTATTGTAGCCACTGGAGCTTTAATTGGACTCATGGGCACGAAGTTTTTCAAATTAAAT
>JBIKVX010000058.1:0-9386 GCA_044356625.1 Flavobacteriales bacterium
CTCGCATCATATACTCAGAACAAGACAACGGACATAGGGCCTTGCGAATCTATTTTAGCTCAGTACCCACAAATTACCAATGGTCTAACCGCAGAGGAACAGAAAGTACTTTCGGCTTGGCAGGAAAAGGTTGCCTCACTGAAACTCTCGAGCCAAAAAAACGAAATTGACGAGATAGAAAGAGCTATTGAAAACGCTGCTAATGAAAATTATGTCACTCCATTAACAAATGTTGAGAATAGGCTAAAGAACAATCAACTTGAGACGAGTCTTTCTGTCAATGCACAAAAAAAACTCAACAATTGGCGTGAAAAGCAGACATTCTCAGAAATTCATTATGAGATACACCAACATTACACCCTCGTTAAAGAAAGCGATCGACGTACTATTCTTAACAAGCAGAAAGAGTGGATAAAAGTAATAGAAGTGTGGCGCAGCAAATTGAAGGGTAAATCGCCTTTTGATGACGATACACAAAAGAAATATCAATTTCTAGTAGACAAAACGTGGGTTAAGAAGGACAAACCGTTTGCCAAAATTGCTACGATAGCATTGGTGCTCGTTTTGGTTGGCGGAGGCTTTTTCGCGGCAATGAATTGGTCAACTTGGTTTCCGCAAGTCGTGGAAGGACCCGTAACTCCCGATCCAAAAGATCCAGGCCCTAAAACAGGCGGTGGAAATCAAAAGACTAATGCTGATACAGCTAAATACACCGATTTCACATACAAAAGTAAGGTTTATCGAGTTGAAAAATCATTGCTTACCGAAGCGGGAAGCTTGTCCAATACTAACGATTGCTTTTATCGCTACATAAGTGATAATTGGGAGAAAAAGGAAAAAGGTGACAATAGGCCATGGAAAATTGTTACAAACAAAGGTGATATTCCATTTATACTAAACGAATGGAATAAGAACTTCAAAGACACTGTTATTCCCGAAAAGCCGCCGGCTGGCGGAGAAGTTACTTCTGGCGGAGGGGCTACAGCTGGTGGAGGAGCTAACGCTGGTGGAGGAGCTAACGCTGGTGGAGGGGCTAACGCTGGTGGAGGGGCTAATGCTGGTGGAGGGGCTAACGCTGGTGGAGGGGCTAACGCTGGTGGAGGAGCTAACGCTGGTGGAGGAGCTAACGCTGGTGGAGGGGCTAACGCTGGTGGAGGGGCTACAGCTGGTGGAGGGGCTACAGCTGGTGGAGGGGCTAACGCTGGTGGAGGAACTACACCAAAAGAAGCGATAACTAAAATTAAACTTAACGCCGCACAAAAAGCCCAAAAAGTAAAAGATCTCAAAAAGCTCGTTGAAATAAACAAATGTGACAAAGCATGTATCGAGTTAAATGTAAAAACATATGATCTTTCAGGGCCACAAAAACAAGAACTATTTGGTGCGATACCAAAAGAATAGATACGTAAGGTAAATTTTTATTTACACCAAAAAACTTAGTTTATAAAAAGTTACATAGATGCTAAAAAACAAATGAGGCAAAAACAAAATCGCCACATCGCTAAGCTCATATTTATTACCCTCATGGCATTTGCCTTGAGCGGTGGATGCTTTTTTGTGGGAATGAATTGGTCTACTTGGTTTCCGTCTGTCGCAGAGGGGTCGGTTAATCCTGACCCAAAGGTTCAAGATCCAAATACAGATGGTGGAAATCAAAAGGCAATAGCTGATACGAATAAATACACCGATTTCACATACAAGGGTGAGGTTTATCGGGTTGAAAAATCATTACTTACTGAAGCGGGAAGTCAATACAGCGCATCTAATAGATACTACCGCTTCGTAAACAATAAATGGGAAGTGAGAGAAGCAGGGCCAAATTCGAATTGGAAACCTGCTAAACTTGTTGACATACCAATTGTTCTAGCTGGGTGGAACAAGAAATTTAAAGCGAAGGAAGCAACGCCTCCGAAAGCTACACCGCCACCATTGTCACCACCGAGAGCAGATTTCGACCAAATCAGAGATGCCGTTAAGCAAGGAAAGTGTGATGCAAATTGTATCTATTCTCAAAAATATCTAACTGCAATTCAAAAAAAACAATTGATCGCACTTCTTCATCCTTAGTGCTCTTTAGTAAAAAATACAACCTATGAAAAAACACGGACTTATACTTATCATCGTTGTAGTCGCCGGACTATTGTTCGGATTGAGCTTTTTGATTTCCAAAGATGTTTTCGGCCCTACCGCTGAGAAGAAATCAAAAAAAATGAACATCGATGAACGCGTCGATTCGCTTGGAAAATTGCCTTTCAACAAAGACAGTTTAATTACGATTGAAGGGGACATTAACATGTTTGAATCGGTAGGTAAAATTAATTCGGGAAAGAAATCGAGCTTGCTTGCTAATTTGGAGTACGCCAAACAAAGTGCCTTGGTTATTTCATTGAAAAATTGGTTTAATAACAGCTGCAATGCCGCGGGAATCGACGATTTAATTCGCACAGGAAATGCGTGTTCAACTAAATCCGGTGAACTGCAAGATCTATTGAATACGTACGCTCGATACAATGCCGTATTCAACTACGATTCAAAACTAAACAGCTTCTTAGCTGGACCTTATGACCAGGGAAAGGCCGATGCACTTTCTAATGGCATATCTTCCGCAATTAACGGAGAACCCTTTCGAAATTGTCCATCTGTAGTGAATCTGGCGAGCAAAATCAGTTCAGAATTATCTGCATTTAAGTATTTTGCGGAACTAGAGTATGCTCAAGCAGAGTTAGCCAACGACTGGACTAAAATAGACAAAGACATAGCGGCGAAATATAAATATTACAACACAAATTATCTAATAAATCTAAAAAAACTGGAAAATGCAAACTAAAAAACCATTAAACGCAAAATTATTCCTTTCAATCGCATTACTATTTTTTAGTTTGTGTGCCTTCGCACAGCCTGAAGTTAAACCAGAAGAAAAGCCAAAAAATGAATCGAAAACAGAAACTGATAATACTAAAATAAAAGAATCCAAGGAAAAACCATGTAATCCGGAAGACCCAAAGAAACCGATGATTAAAAAAGATTTGGAGCCTTTAACCAAAGAAGTCGCATTGCTAAAATCGGAACTCAATGATTTAAAGGCAACACTCAAAGGCCTGCCTGCAGTAATAGATTCTCAGTACACGAAAGTGAAAGAAATGGAAATTTTGTACAAGGGAACTTTAGAATCAAATGCCTCGTTAAAGAAGGAAAATGAAACCCAAAGTAGATTACTCGCTGAAGAAAAACAGAAGGCAATTAATGCCGAAACAGCAAAGAATCAATTAAGCAAAACAGAAAAGGATAACTACGAAGCTTATGATAAAATGGTGAATGACTATATTCTGCACTGTAAAAGCCCTAATAATTCCACCTTGGATTTGATGAAAGCTCAACTAACTAAAAGTGGTGCGTATTTGAATACAATTTCAAAAATCGACGAATTTAAAAAACAGTCCAATGCTCTTCAAGCAGCCATTAAATTACTGCAAACTGATGTGATCACTGATACAGAATTTTCTAAAGCACGAACTACTCTAGCTAATTTGAATACCAACACAGAATTTCTTGGCCTTCAAGAAACCTCTAAAGCCTTAAAAGCTGAATACGAGCGTTTTATAGAATTGGGGTTAAATTTAGAGGAGTTAATTAAATCAACCGAAAAAATTACTCTGCCAAAATTCAGACCTGATAAAGTATATGGAGATTTTAAAGAATACATCTACGCCATAAAACCTTATCCTTTCCTTGAGAAAAAATTCAATGAAGCACAAAATAACCCAAATTGCACACTTGGAATTACTCTGAAGTAACTGCATGAAAAAGCGCATTCCGATACTTTCTGTTTTCTTCGTAGCGCTTTTGGCTTTGGCGTATATCCTTTACACGCCTGAAACGAAAGTTATAGACACCGATTCAGACGGTTTCGCAGATGAGGTAGACAAGTGTCCAACCGTAGCGTCTTCGTTGAATAACGGCTGTCCTAAGGACAGCGTTGTTTCAACGGATATTGACGAAGATGGCGATGGGTTTTATGCGGGATACGTGAAAGACGCTTCGAAACAAGATGTGAACGACAACGACCCTTGTGTGCCCAACAAAAATTGCAGCACCTGCGATATCGACAAAGACGGCCTTACCCTCGAACAAGAAATTGCAAAAAATACCAATCCGGAAAACGAGGATACCGACCGAGACGGGATAAAAGACAGCCAAGACTTTTGTCCAATTTTGTTCGGCAAAAGCGAGGCAAAAGGATGCGAGCTTGAAATAGATGTGCAGCTCGCTCGCAAAGGAAGACAATTCGCTTACAACCCAGCGATACTGAAATACTGCCAAGCAGAAATAGTTGTCGAAGATTGGCAAGATGGTGTGGAAAAAATTCGCTCACCTTTATCTTTGGAAGAGGAAGGATTGTATTCCTACCCTAAAAAGACTCTTAAATCGGGCTTCAATTATACCGTTTATTTAGAAATAAGTTCTGTGGCTAAAGGTGTTCGTTTCAAGAACTTCCGCCTAGAAAAATTACCCTGGTTTGAAATTAACATGTAAAATGCGTTCAACACTCGTTATTCTATTTCTACTCGCAACAAGTTCGTGTTTCTCGCAACAATGTTTTCCTCAGTTACAAGATAAGATTCAAGATTACATAGACACTTCTTACTATTCGAGTAAAGCCAATTTCTTTCAATCGATAGAACGAAATGTATTCCTCGCTACCAGCAGCGTAATAGTAGACAGAACGTATTTCGATATACCCTTTGATTATGAATTCACAGCCGGCAGTAATTTCTGTAAATCTGAACTTCGCGTTGAGCTCGTAGATGACAAAACCACAGCCTATACCAGAGATTACACACCTGGGGAATATAGAAATATCTTTTGGACCAACTTTTCCAAACTTTACAACCACCTTGTGATTCGCATAGATTTAACCGATCTCCAATACCAAAGTTTATTCGCAGACTTCAGCGATGAAAGCGCGGTGAATTATGCTGAGAAGAAATACAAATTATTTATTTATTCCATCTCAGATGGCCAACCCGCGCTCATTTATGGGGATAAGCCAACAGACGTAAGTCTCAAATTTATAAAACATGGCAACTAGATTTCGTGAGACTCACTCGTTAATTTGAAAATGAAACCAATAAAAATCTCAATTCTAATTTCCTTCCTACTTGCCGCTTATGTTGGGAAAGCGCAAATTAAAGTTGATTTGCCATACTCCCCTATTGTGTTTCAACCTGAGCAATCCTTATCCCAGTTCAGCAATAATTCGGATTTACAAGAAGTAGTTCGCAATTTAAATTTTGCAGATATCAAACGAAGTCCAAATTGGCAAGACTTCAAAGAAAGCAACCATTGGAACACACCTTCATCGCTAACGGAAAATAATGCCGTTACCTACAACTGGTATGCGTTCAATCTTTTATGTAACCAGCTCGATTCAACCACAACCGGATACCGCTTCGCTAACAATCGCGATAAAAAATTGCTTCAGACTTTTTATAAAAACAGCACTATCCCTTCGTGTTGGACATTGAATACCTCCAAGACATCGAATTACCCTGTCTCCTATCCACCCAATTCTTTCGATAAGTATAATTCCACCTTCCGCAAGGACAGTATGGCTTCGAATCGCACCGTCTTGCTCATTCAAACGGTTCAGAATTTCTATGTCAACGCAAAAACACCTTATACCGATCTTGCCAGTCGGATAACCAGTTCAGACAAAGCGAAATTCAAATCAACAAACCAACTTATTAAAAGTGGATTTGAAAATAAATACAAAAACAGTGTCGATCTTATTTCACGCTCGGCAGACGAAAACTTCACCATAACCTGGAAAGGAGATTTCATCTTTACACCTTCAAGCGCTTCCTTGAATAATTTCAGTTTTAAGTCCGATGTTATTTTAGACACCGAAGAAATAAATAAGCTCACCGAAGGACTCGAGTCAGATTTCAAAGATTGGGCAGATAAATCATATTTCGTCGCTTCATACGGCAATAAGACTTACCGTTTACCCACATCTACTGAGGTGACCTTCAGTTTCACAAAACAATCGGTAAAAAATGTTGTGTCGTTAGACAAAACCAATCAATCTAAATTTAATTTTCTTCTCAACAGCAGATATTCAAAACGCATTTTGCTTCCTGCTCGAACTAAATTATTCTACACCACATTTGCAACAGGCGTAAAAACTTCTGAATTCACCACACCCCTGGAGTTTAATGTAGACCGGGTAATGTCTATTGAACTTCCGCCGTCATACGGGGCGTTGCCAGCCATGGCATTTTTCGGAAGGGGCTATAAACACGGAGTCAGCGGATCAAAACAAATGTTCGACAAGGCTGAAAGGAGCAAACGATGCGCTACACAAAAATTCATGGTGTTTGCCTTCGTGGTCGGCACTATTTCCGGAGGGTTGCACTATTTTTCCAACAGCTTTTATTTGAATGATCCGATAAAGCATAAAGACCTTTTAGAAGTATCCGACATTTCTAAGAAAGTGTTACTCTCTTCGTGCGCGGGGTATTCCCTTATGGTAGTCATTGACTTTTCGAGAACATTACATCTTGTTAAATCTACCAAAAGGAAAGTTGCTGAAATGAATAATATGCTTGATCAGAATGTTATTTATTCGAAGTAAATCAAACTGAAAGGCAAAGGAAATAACCTGTTCTATTCTTCTTTTCCTATCTTAACAAAAAAAATCTCATGAACCGTTTACGCTGGATTCAAATTTTATTTATTTGTGCATTAGGCTATTTCATTTTCGCTTCGAATAGCAACGGAAGAGCCACAGTAGCTAATACTGGAAACACAGGTGCACCGGGAGAAACCACCTGTGGGCAATGTCACAACGGAGGAAACTACAATGCCTCGGTAACTGTTCAAATGTTTGCGCAGGGTGAGACTGTTCCAACGACTCAATTCTTTCCTGGTATCACGTACACAGTAAAAGTGACCGTGAATAACGCCATGGGTAGTCCTTTCGGATATGGATTTCAACTCACTGCATTAACTGCTGCTGAAAGCTCTCCAATAAGCGGGTACAGCAGCTTGGCAACCAACGTGAAGCAAAAAACAATTACGGTTCAAAACGCGTTCACGGGTAGAACATATCTAGAGCACAACGGTGTAACTTCAAACAATGTATTTCAATTCAACTGGACCGCACCGCAAAGTCTTAACGAGGCTGTAACTTTTTACGCAAGCGGCAACGTTGTGAACGGAACGGGATCAACAGCTGGAGACGCGACAAATTCAACTTCATTAACCATTTACCCTGCACTTCAAGTGAGCAGCAATGTTGAACAACCTTCCTGTTCAAACAATGGAATTGGTTCAATAAGCCTTAACATTTCAGGAGGAGAAGCACCCTATAATGTCGTATGGCAGAACAGTGCAACGGGAAACTTTATTATTGGCGGACCAGGTAATTACGTTGCAACTGTGACAGATAATGTGGGGAACACAACTTCACATCTTGTTGAATTATTCAATTACACTCCACTTCAAATTGAGTCTTCAACAACCGATGTTTCTTGTAACGGTTTGTGTGATGGAAGTATCAGTTTCAATGTGATTTCAGGCACTCAGCCACTTACTGTCCTTTGGAGCAATGGAGCGGTTGGCGGAAATACATTGAACAATCTGTGCGCAGGAATATACTCCGCCGAAGTAACCGATGCTAACGGATGCGTATTCGTGGTTCAGGATACCATATTCGAACCGGCGGCAATTACGAATACTCCGGATGTGCAAGATGTCGCATGTCATGGCGATTTAGGGGGTTCTATTTTTCACAATGTACAAGGAGGAATAGAACCTTATACTTATAACTGGAATTACGATCCTAATAATTTAGAGAGCAGCGCAATCTACTTGTATGCCGGAGATTATTCAACAATTATTACCGACGCGAATGGATGTCAATATCAAGAAAGCGTTACGGTGAACCAGCCAGATACTTTAAGCTACACCGTTGAACTCTTTATTGAAGGAGGACTTGGTGTTGGTGAAGTTCAAATGACTACCAATGGTGGAACACCACCCTACCAGTGGAATTGGCTTCATGGAGACACGAATGAAGATACAGGCATTCCTGAACTCACCACTAGCTATTGCATTATTACAGATGTGAATGGTTGCGCCATTCAAACTGAAAATTTCACAACACTTACTTCGGTTGAAAATTACGATTTCCAATTTGAACTATTTCCACAACCCGCGAATGAAACGCTTAATGTTTCCACGACTCAAACTTTTGAGCGTCTAGATATTTTGAATTCAACAGGAGAGCGCATTTATACTTTGAGCAATCCGCAAAGAATGCAACAAATAAATGTTTCTGAATGGAGTGCGGGAAGTTATATCCTTCAATTAACGCAGGGCACTACCCGAGTGAATCGCTTGTTTTTAGTGAAGCACTAATTAAGTTCCAACAACTCGAAAGCCTTTTGCATGTCTGCATGCTGAAAGCGGTCTTGAACGTAGTGAGAAACAACCGCTCTTAATTGCGCGTGCATGTCCTCCACTACCTTCGAAGATTTGAGCGGACGTCTGAAGTCTAATCCTTGTGCTGCGTTCAACCATTCAATGGCTAGAACCGACTGTAGATTTTTCACAACTTGAAAACACTTCGTTGCGCCATTGGCACCCATGCTTACGTGGTCTTCCTGACCGTTACTGCTGTCTATGGTGTCAACACTTGAAGGCGTGCACAATTGTTTGTTCTGACTTACGATAGACGCCGCAGCATATTGTGGAATCATGAAGCCACTATTCAGCCCTGCATCCTTCACTAAGAATACAGGCAATCCTCTTTGTCCTGAAATAAGTTTGTATGTTCTTCTCTCTGAAATGCTCGCTACTTCCGCCAGAGCGATGGCCAAAAAATCCATGCTTAAAGCCAACGGTTGGCCGTGAAAATTTCCACCAGAAATAATCTGATTTTCTTCCGGAAAAATAATTGGATTGTCTGTCACCGCGTTGATCTCGCGCTCTACAATGGTGAGCACATAGGCTATCGCGTCGTGCGATGCACCTAGCACTTGAGGAATGCAGCGGAACGAATATGGGTCTTGAACGTGTGCTTTTTTCTGTACTTGAATTTCACTTCCCTTCAACGCATCTTGCATAGAGATGGCAACAATCTGCTGTCCTTCTTGATTACGAACACGATGTGTTAAATCTATGAACGGCTCCGGACGAGCATCGAACGCATCAACTGACATGGCCGCAATGTTTATGGCCTTGTCGAACAAATGTTCTGCGCGAATTAAATTCTCTACTGAATACGCCAACATGAATTGTGTTCCGTTGATGAGCGCTAAGCCCTCTTTCGATTGCAACGTAATTGGCTTCAAATTTTCTTCTTTCAATACATCGGCTGAGTT
>JBIKVX010000273.1:0-2674 GCA_044356625.1 Flavobacteriales bacterium
ACCTTCGGTAGAACTTTCAGTAGAACGTTCCGTAAAACCTTTCGCAGAATCTTGTGCAACATCTTTCGAAGAATCTTTCGTAGAATCTTTTGCTTTCGCAAACTGGTACATATCAAACAGCGTATCGAAAGACCCCGACGACCCCACTAAAATCTTTACTGGATTTTCCTTCAAAAAAGAAATTAAATCTTGAAGCTCCTTATTCAAATGACCCCTTAGTCGGTTAACATCGTCTTGATTAATTCTTGAAGCGGGATTGAGCATTCCGTGTAAGCGGCTTACGCCGAGCAAATAACTTTTTCTCCACAACGGCTTTTGATCTCGCACGAAAATAAATTCTGTGCTACCACCGCCGATGTCCATGATTAAATAATCTTCTTTTAATTCTCCAGTGGTTTGAACCACACCTTCAAAAATGAGTTCAGCTTCGCGATCTCCGGAAATAACTTCCATGTCGAAATTCAAATGCTTCTTCGCACGCGCAACAAATTCATTTCCGTTGGAGGCCTCTCGTACTGCGCTAGTGGCGAAGACACGAACGTCATTCACCTCGAGTGAATCAATGACATTCTTGTAGGAATACAGTGCGTCTAATCCACGGGCCACTCGATTGGGCCTAAGCACATTTTCAGAAAATCCTCCTTCGCCCAACTTCACAGGAAGTTTGGTTTTGAAAAGCGTCCTCCACTTCCCTTCCACCTTTTCCTTCACCAATAAATTGAAGGTGTTGGTTCCGCAGTCGATGATGGCTACGCGCTGATTGTTGTTTAATTCGACTGACGTATCCATTTCCATAAATCTTTGTAACTCACTTTTTTTCCGTAAGACAAAATGCCCACGCGATAAATTTTTCCACCCAACCAAATGAAGAACAAGAACGCTACCACCAATGCGGTCATGGCGCTTATCAAATGCCAAACGCTAATGTTTCCAATGGCAGTTTTCACCATAATGGTTATGGGTGAAGTGAGTGGAAATATGCTGAAGAAATTTCCAATGGGGCTTTCCGGATTCGTAATGAGCATAGCCGAAACAATGTAGGAAAACACCAACGGCAATGTAACGGGAAGCATGAATTGTTGCGTGTCTGAATCGCTGTCAACGGCGGCACCAATGGCAGCGAAGAGCGACGCGTACAACAAAAATCCACCGATGAAAAAGAAGATAAACATACCTACCATCAACGGCCAGTTGATTAAGAAGATCCAATTGATGGCTTCGTTGTTCATGAGCGATTGTGCCATGGCGGCTTGATTCATACCGTTTCCAACCACTGCTCCGTTTTCTAAAACAGCAGCACCGTTCACCAAATGAGATTCGAAATAATTCAATCCGATGGTTGCTAAAACAGCAGAAAGTAAAACCCAGATAAGAAATTGCGTAAGTCCAACCAATCCAATTCCAACCACCTTACCCATCATGAGTTGAAACGGTTTCACCGAGCTAACCATGACTTCAACAATGCGACTGGTTTTTTCTTCTAATACGCCGCGCATGACTTGCACGCCATACATGAAAATGAACATGTAAATTAGTATAGCGAAGACGAATCCAATGACAGCACGCTCTTGCGTATGATCTTCTTCTCCTAATTTATTGACATTAATTTCAGCAAAGCTCACGTTAACCTTTGCACGCTTGTACTTCTCATAATCGAGTTTCAACGAGTCAACGACACGGAAACGTTCGAGAGACTCTTGCAAGTCGTTCTTCAATTTGCCTTGAATGTTCTCTGAAGGAAAATTATCGAAGTACATGTTGCACTTCCCGTCATTAATAGTTATCTCGTCGAGCTCTATAATAATATTGTAAAACCCATCCTTTAACTCTTCGGGCTTTTGTTTCTTTTCTGTGAATCCGTAAATGACCTGATCGTTATTTTTAAATTGATCTGGAAATCTTGGAATCAATGTAGAGTCTTTTTCTCCGCGGTATTCGGTTACCAATCCGTATGGGTCACTAATTAACACCGTATATGTTTGTTGATCATTCAGGGTAAGCCAAATGGTACCAAAAAGCAGTCCTGCAAACAAAAGTGGACCTAAGATGGTCATGACAATGAAAGACTTTTTGCGAATGCGTGTTGAGTATTCGCGCTTTATAATTAATCCTATTTTACTCATGACTGTGCTTCGTTAAATGAAAGAACCGATTGAACAAAAATGTCGTGCATGCTTGGCACTTTTTCTTCTGCGCTAAGTATGTCAACCACGGGAATGACCTGCTTCAACAAGTCGTTCAATTTAAATTCTGGTTTAATTCGAACGTTAACGGTGTGAATGTCGTTTTTCAATTCGTTGCTCATTAATTCAAAGCGCGCGCCCAAGGCAATGGTGAATTCCAACAACGTTCCTTGGAATTGAAGGGTGTATGTTTTCGTGCGGAAGCTGTCGCGCACTTCTGCAACACTTCCACTTAAAATAACTTGCGAACGATTGATGAGAGCGATGTTGTCGCAAAGAGATTCCACACTTCCCATGTCGTGCGTTGATAGCACAATGGTGGTTCCTTCGTCGCGCAGACGCAGCATTTCATTGTGAATGAGTTCTGCGTTAATGGGATCGAATCCGCTGAAAGGTTCATCAAGAATGAGCAGCTTCGGTTTGTGTACGACGGTAGTGATAAACTGAATTTTCTGCGCCATTCCCTTCGACAAATCTTCCACTTTCTTGTT
>JBIKVX010000274.1:0-2669 GCA_044356625.1 Flavobacteriales bacterium
TCAAAAATAATGACTGAAAAAAGAATCTTAATCACCGGCGCTACAAGCGGAATCGGTGCTGCCACCTATGAATTGGCTATTAAAAATGGCCACCACGTTTTTATTGCCGGAAGAAATGAAAGGGTATTGGCTGAAATGGCTTCGAAGAATCCAAACACTTTTTTCTTGAAAACAGATGTTACCAAGGTTGAAGAAGTAAAAGCTATGACTGCTGCTGCTGTTGATTCTATGGGCGGCATTGACGTCTTGCTGAACAACGCTGGGCTTGGCATTTTCGATTTGTTGGAAGACGCTAAATTAGAAGATTGGCATACGATGGTAGATGTAAATATTAAGGGCGTTTTGAATGTTCTACACACGTGTCTTCCTCATTTGGTGGCTTCAACAGGACACATTATAAACCTCGGGTCGCTAGCCTCTCACTTTGTATTTCCAAATTCCGGAGTCTATAGCGCTACAAAACATGCTGTATTTGCCATAAGTGAAAGCATTCGTACCGAGCTCGCGAAAAAAGTTCGTGTGACTACCATTAGCCCGGGATCAGTTAACACTCCCTTTGTAGAGCAAACGAAGAACGAGGCATTACTTGAGCAGTTCCGTCCCAGCTTCGCGGCTGGAATGCCCGTTGAATGGGTTGCTCAGCAAATTATGAATGCCATTGAAGTTCCGAAAGGAGTGAATGTGAGCGAAATTATTATGCGTCCGTTTCATCCTACCGAATAGAAAATTCGGCTTTGATTTGATTGAATTTCGGCGAATTTATTTCTGGCAATAGTTTATCTCTGTCGTCCATTTTACAGCCATAACCAATGGTGGTACCGCCTTGTTTATAGTTTTCAAAACCTGTCTCGGGATTTTTCAGCACGGAGTATCCTTTCTTTTTCCAATAAGCCGGACCTGCTACTTGATCCTCTTGATTAAATTGATCAACTACTTTCAAAAAATCCCTATTGATGGTTGAAATAGCCAACATAAGATCCGGGCTATTTTTTATTTCTGAATAAAGCGCTCTTTCATTTGTTTTCGCGTAAAGTAAATAATGCAAGAGGAAGTATTTAAATTCATAATACGATTGAACATACGAGTGCATCTCCTGTCTCCAGGTAATATAATGACTCAACTCCATCCCAGGAATTTCCATAAACGAACTTTTTAAAGCATACGCAGTAGCAAGTGAGTGAGCGTAAGAATTGAATTCATCTAACAATCCAAGTAGGCCATCTGTTTGTGTCGATGTATTTCCTTCCACATACGTATCAAATCGAAAACTTCTTTTGTCCTGTGGAATAAGAGGAATGATTAGACCTGTTGGAAAGAAACGAAGATTAGTTCGAACTAAAATTTCATTTCCCGCTGGGGTGAAGAAATAATAGTTATTATTCAAACCTTCAAGCCCTCGTCTATTGCATTCAGTAAAGGCCTTACCATTGGTTAGTCCGTGATTCACCTCGTGAACGGCTGTTGGCAATTTACCGAGCAATTCAATTTTTTCGGTGGATTGAAAAAAATCATACTCCGTAAAGGTCTTGAAACTACTCATACTGCCTAAATCAGTATCAACAGAAAACGATTCTGGCAAACGCTGATACTCGGAAATTACAGCATACTCATTTACACTGTTTTTTCTCAACTCGTTGAATGCCCAATCGCCATCGGAATTCTGGGAATAAGCACATGCTGAAAAAAGCGTGCAAAAAATAATAATTGGGATATTCTTCATAGCGATAATGATTTTACTAAAAAAGAGAACTATTTTTGCACGTTCTCCTAAAATTGAACGCCTTTTGAATGAGCGATATTGTTCCCGAAAGAAAAGTATTATATGATTATCAGGAAAAAGCTCTTGAGAGAATCTTTGCGCGTCTTCATGAATTTCCTACCAATTACAATTTATGTTTTCAATTGCCTACAGGAGGTGGAAAAACTGTAATATTTTCTGAGATCGCTCGTCGCTATATTCAAGAGACAGGAAAGAAAGTTCTTATTCTCACTCACCGCATTGAGTTGCTTAGTCAAACAAGTAACGTGTTGAATAATTTTTCGGTGAAGAATAAAATCATTGTGAGCAAGGTTAAGCAACTTCCAGATGAGTCGGAATACGAATGCTTTGTGGCCATGGTTGAAACCCTTCACAATCGCTTGCGTGACGAAAAAATGGAGTTCGCCAATTTGGGATTGGTTATCATTGATGAAGCGCATTACAATTCATTTCGGAAATTATTCGGATGGTTCGATGAGCAAGTTATTCTAGGAGTTACTGCCACGCCTTTAAGCAGTAACATTAAGCTCCCTTTAAAAGACAACTACCACGATTTAATTATTGGAGAAAGCATAGGGAATCTTGTGGGTCGCGGTTATCTTGCTAAAGCAACTACCTACAGCTACGATGTAAGTTTGCATTCCTTAAAAGTTGGAATTACTGGAGACTATACCGTTAGCAGTTCGGAGAAGCTTTACGGAAATATGTACATGCAAGAAAAACTCTTGTATGCTTATGAGCAAAAAGCAAAAGGAACAAAAACGCTAATATTCAATAACGGAATTAACACTTCGAAACAAGTGTTTCATTTGTTTCGTGAACAAGGCTATGAAATTCGTCATTTAGATAACACGCACAACGAACAAGAACGCCGAGAAATTCTCGAATGGTTTAAAAATAAACCCGACGC
>JBIKVX010000276.1:0-2663 GCA_044356625.1 Flavobacteriales bacterium
TGCCGTTAATTCATGGGTAGCCCTGGTTCCCATGCTATTTCAATCTAAGTATTTACTTTTCGATATTTCAACCTATTATCTTTTTGGTGCTGTTTTAATCGGTGCGTTCATAGGAAATTTAAGCGCGCTAAAGTTCCTTCCGAAAAACGGCATTCGATTAATTACCATTGGAATCTTGTTTTATGCCGGTATTCGTTTGTTACTTCGCAGTCTATGAATAAGGAAATTCAATTATTCGGATTATTGAAAGAGCAATACGGCGAATCAGTTCGTGTTGAAGTTCCTGCATTTCCAATCACCGTTGAAGAGGTTGTGAAGGCTTTTCGGAAGAATTATTCCGAGGTCAATGACATTCCTTTTTTGATTGCTGTGAATCACTTTATGGCTAGTCCGAATGATCGTATTAATGATAACGATCACATAGCACTATTACCTCCAGTTAGCGGCGGATGAAGACACATTTCCAACTCATCAATCATTCAAACGGATTTCCCGATTTAGAGCAATTTCGTTCTTCAACTTGTGGAGCTGAAGTTGTTTTCAACGGAATTGTTCGCACACCGAACAACGGATTAGAAGTTCTCTATTTAGAATTCGAAGCCTATGAAGCTTTATTTCACAATGAAATGAAGCGCATTGCGGAATCTTTAGAATCCAAATTCCAAATCAACAGCCTTTTCGTTCATCACCGCGTAGGACGCGTCTTTCCGGGAGAATTGGCTGTTGTTGCTGCCGTATACTCTCAACATCGAAAAGATGCCTTTCAGGCTTGTGAGGCGCTTATGAATGAATTGAAAGCCACTGCTCCCATTTGGAAAAAGGAGTTCAATTCCGATGGTTCTTTTTGGGTAAGTCAAACGCCATAATTCAAAATTGCTGAGCTAACTGTACTGCGCTAAGCGCATTGAGTTTTCCATAGCCATGCTCACTGTCAGGAAAAATGGGGAATTGTGCCGTGTTTCGCAAAATCCAAAGGACTTGGGATTTGGTGAGCGTTGGTTTCACAGACCAAACTATTGCAGCAATGGCGGCGGCTGAAGCTGTTGCAGCACTTGAACCACCAATGTATTGCGGCCAGTCGTTATACTGGTTAATCCCAACGGCCTTTCGATTTACAGCCCAACTTCTTTCCATGACTATGGTGAAATCGACTTCCGATCCGTCATGACATACTTGACACGTCTCATCTTGATCGTTCACCCCTGTTACAGCTTGACACTCATAAAATGACGCCGGGTAAATAACACCTAGTCCGGAAGTCAGATAAGTTGATGTTCCCGCTGCGGCAAACAATAGTTTCCCCATGCTGTTTGCGTATGCTACCGCATCGAGTAAAACACTGCTGTAAAAAGGAGTTCCCATGGACATACTAATAATTTTTACATTGGATTTATTGGCTAGATAGAAATATGCATTTTTAACTGCTAATTTCTCTGAAGCTGTATTCAAAAAAACATCATCGGCGGCATGCACCGTATAAAGACTTGCCTTAAAAGCCCCACCAATGGCATTGCCAAAATTGGCCCAAGGAGCAGCAATAAGTCCAGACATCGCGTTTCCATGATTGCATGAGGTATAAGGACTATATCCAATTGAATGGGCGGTTTCATGTGTTCTTCCTACATTGGAATATCCTGAATTGAATTGTTGAAGTAATAAATACTGGTTCGAAGAAATTCCAGCGTCGATTACCCCCACTCCTATTCCAAAACCTTGCTTTATTACCCATGCTTGCGGGACATTGTGGTAATACCAATGCCAAGATATTTTTGCCCCTGTTCCTGTAGTAGCGTAATCTCCCGGTTGAACTCCATCGTAGTTCGGTGTGCATCCGCTTTCTGTTCTTACATCTCTTAGTTCGACTATATCATTCAAAGGCTCTATGTACCTCACGTTATCAGATGACATCAGCCAAGCCACTATCGCTGGACTCTTTGAGCGAAATGAAATAATGGGCAGGTGAAGATCTACTTCCAACACGAATTCTTCCCTTCGCACTTCCCTGCCCACCTCAACCGTTAAAGTGTCCTCCAAACTCTTAAGCATGTTCTCTCTTAAGTTCTCCCATTCGTTGCGCTTAGACAAATCTTGAACGGGCAAACTGTCGCTTACACCATGAAGTTTAATTCCAACGGCGAATTCGCCTTGCGACAACTCGATGGCTGCAAACAATTCCTCTTGAGAAAAGTCAGTCCATTTCCATACTTTTCCTTCATCCAACCAATTTCTTATCGAATGTTCAACATGCTGCTGAGCATCTAAATTGTTAGACTCGAGTATTGGAATAGATTGGCTTCTTTTCAAAGTTGAAATCGATTCAGAATGTTCCTTTCCGCACGAGAAAAGAATCAAGAAAAGGGGAAGATGTTTGAATTTCATGTGCAAATCTTACATTGGGACATCAAAAAGTCCTATATGCAATCTATTCGTCAAAACAACCTAATTCGCTGAAAAACATACTGTTATTTGACATATCTTTATCTCTCTCGGAATAAACTTTAGATAAATCGAAAAAAGTAGTTGTTCGAACAAATATTTAATGTACATTTGCAAACCAATTTTTACTAGAAATGGCGAATCACAAATCAGCAATTAAAAGAATCCGTAGCAACGACGCAAAGCGTCTTCGCAACAAATATTACCACAAGACAACTCGTAACGCT
>JBIKVX010000275.1:0-2663 GCA_044356625.1 Flavobacteriales bacterium
GTTTGTTTTTTTTAAACAACAGAGCAACCCACCCATACCCCGGATAGCAGTGGAAAGCCTTTGAGCGAAGCGAAAAGCTTGGAACGAATAGCCGGAAAAAGGTCTAAAAAAAGGTAAGAAAGGTTAAGAGAAATTAAGAGAAGATTAGAGTTCTTTCTTTAAAAATAAACCGGTTAACGACTTCTTGTTCTTCGCGACTTGCTCGGGAGTGCCGGTGACGATTACGTTTCCGCCACCTTCACCACCTTCAGGGCCCATGTCTATGATGTAGTCGGCGCTTTTGATGACGTCCATGTTGTGCTCAATGACCAAGACGGTGTTGCCGCGTTCAACCAATCGGTTCAACACATTCAATAACATTTGTACGTCTTGAAAATGCAGTCCAGTCGTGGGTTCATCTAAAATATAAATGGTCTTGCCGGTGTCGCGCTTCGCTAGTTCGGTAGAGAGTTTTACTCGCTGCGCTTCTCCTCCGCTTAACGTGGTGCTGTGTTGTCCGAGTGTGATGTATCCCAATCCCACGTCGTTCAGGGTTTTTAGCGTGTTGTGAATGTTTCGGTGATTTTCGAAAAAGCCAACAGCTTGCTCAACAGTCATGTTCAACACGTCGGAAATGGTTTTTCCGTTGTAGAAAATTTCTAAGGTTTCGCGGTTGTATCGCTTGCCGTTACAGGCTTCGCAATGCACATAAACATCGGGAAGGAAATTCATTTCAATCAATCGAACTCCCCCACCCTTGCATGTTTCACACCTTCCACCCGAAATATTAAAACTGAATCTACCGGGCTGATAACCACGAATGCGCGCTTCAGGAACCGATGCATACAGGTTTCGAATGTCGGTAAAAATTCCAGTGTATGTGCTCGGATTGCTGCGCGGGGTGCGACCTATAGGACTTTGATCTATTTCAATAACCTTATCTAAATGCTCGAGTCCTTCAATCTTTTTGTACGTCAATGGTCTGCGCGCTCCGTTGTAGAAATGCGCATTCAAAATGGGATATAGCGTGTGGCTGATTAACGAAGACTTCCCACTTCCACTCACTCCTGTTACACACGTGAAGGTTCCCAATGGAATTTCAATGGTCTCTCCCTTCAGGTTATGTCCGCTTGCTCCCTTCAACACCAACTTCTTTCCGTTGCCTTTGCTTCTTTCATTCGGGACAGGGATATTTAATTTTCCACTTAAATAATTTGCAGTAATGCTTCCAATTTTCAAAAAATCTGTTGGCTTACCAGCAGCAACCACATGTCCACCGCGCCTTCCAGCTCCTGGACCAATGTCTATGATGTAGTCGCTTTCCAGCATCATGTCTTTGTCGTGCTCTACCACAATGACGCTGTTTCCACCGTCGCGCAAGTCTTTCAACGAACGAATCAATTTCTCGTTATCGCGTTGGTGCAATCCAATGCTCGGTTCGTCAAGAATGTAAAGTACTCCAACCAACTGCGAACCAATCTGTGTGGCCAAACGAATACGTTGCGCCTCTCCTCCACTTAATGTCTTCGCGCTTCGATTTAAATTCAAATAGCCCAAACCTACGTTTAGCAAAAACTTCAGACGGGTGCGGATTTCCTTCAACGGTTCGCGCGCAATGATTTCTTGTTTACTGTCAAAGCTGGAATCGATGCCTTCGAAACACGCGCTGAGCTTTTCAATGTTCAATGCGCTTAATTCTGAAATGGTCTTTCCCGCTACTTTGAAATGATTTGCGGTGTCTTTCAAACGTGCACCGCTGCAGGTAGGACAAGCTTTTTTATTCATGAAGGTTTCGGCCCATTTGCGAACCGCAGGGCTTCCGTCTTCTTCCGCATGTCTTTCAATAAATGCAATGAGTCCGTCGTAGCGTGTGTTCATGGTCTGTCCGTTCGACATTTCCACTTCCACCTTATCGTCGGTTCCGTAGAGTATGACTTGAATGGCATCTTCGTCTACTTCCTTCAAAGGAGTATTCACAGTAGCGTCGTACATTTTCAAAATGGCAGCCACCTGCTGGTTGATCCAAGAGTTCTTGTTTTCACCCAGAGGTGTTATTCCTCCTTGCTTAACGCTCTTTGAATTATCTGGAATTATTTTCTCAATGTCAATTTCTGCAACTTCACCCAAACCGCTGCAGTAGCTGCATGCGCCGTATGGGCTGTTGAAGGAAAAGAGATTCGGTTCGGGTTCAGGAAAGGAAATTCCTGAAGTTGGACACATGAGATTTTTGGAAAAGTGGTGAACCGTTTCGGAATCCAATTCCATAACCATTACATCTCCTTTACCCATTTTCAGGGCGGTTTGAACAGTAGCCTTCAAGCGAGGATTGTTTGGTTCAACCGAAAAACGATCGACCACCAATTCAATGTCGTGCACCTTGTAACGATCGAGCTTCATGTCTTTCGTCATCTCCTTCAATTTCCCGTCTATTCGGGCACGCACATATCCTTGTTTCATGAGCGATTCGAAGAGCTCACGGTAGTGTCCTTTGCGGGCTTTCACCAACGGAGAAAGAATCGCGATTTTCTTCGCCTTAAAATCTTTGGCTATTTTTTCAATGAGTTGCTCTTCGGTGAAGCGCACCATTTTCTTTCCTGTTGAAGGGCTGTAAGCGTCGGATGCACGCGCATACAAAAGACGCATGAAGTCATACACTTCGGTGATGGTGCCGACTGTAGAACGTG
>JBIKVX010000059.1:0-9287 GCA_044356625.1 Flavobacteriales bacterium
GCAGTTTGAATGATACTCAAGTCGCGTGCACCCATGAGTGAAAACTGCAAGGTGCGTGGAATAGGCGTGGCGGTAAGTGTTAGCGCATCTACATTCGCGCGAAGCAATTTCAATTTGTCTTTTGCCGCTACTCCGAATTTCTGTTCTTCGTCAATGATCATTAATCCAAGATCGTTGAAAATAACGCGTTTTCCGAGGATGGCGTGGGTACCAATAAGTATATCGACTTTCCCGTTTTTCACCTTCTCAAGTGTCTCTGAATTTTGTTTCGCTGTTTTGAAACGATTGATGTATTCAATGGTTACCGGGAAATCTTTCAATCTAGATTTGAAACTCTTGTAATGTTGAATGGAAAGAATGGTTGTTGGAACAAGCACGGCCACTTGTTTTCCGTCTGCAACGGCTTTGCACGCCGCGCGAATAGCAATCTCTGTTTTTCCGAAACCAACATCGCCACATACCAAGCGATCCATCGGGAATGCAGCTTCCATATCTTCCTTCACCGCAACAGAAGCTTTGTATTGATCGGGAGTGTCTTCGTACATAAAAGAAGCCTCCAATTCGGTTTGCATGTAGGTGTCGGGTTGAAAGGCGAATCCTTTTGTTGACTTCCGCTTTGCATAAAGCTTAATTAAATCGAAGGCGATTTCTTTCACCTTCGTTTTTGTTTTACGCTTTAAGTTTTGCCAAGCATTGCTTCCGAGTTTATCCATCGTCGGAGCAGTTCCTTCCTTCCCAGAAAACTTGCTAATGCGGTGCAACGAGTGAATGCTTACGTAAAGAATATCTCCGCCTTTGTACGTTAGACGAATGGCTTCTTGTTCTTTTCCATTTACATCAATCTTTTGTAACCCACTGAATTGCCCTACTCCGTGATCAATGTGCACAACGAAGTCTCCTGGTTGAAGCGCAAGAATTTCTTTCAGCGTTAATGCTTCTTTGTTTTTCTTGAATCCTTCTTTCAGTTTGAATCGATGGTAACGTTGAAAGATTTGGTGGTCGGTGTAGTACAGAATTTTTTTATTCTGATCCATGAACCCCTCGCTTATTTCTAGAATCTCTTGAACGTATGCGATGTCTTTTTTCTTGTCTTGAAATATTTGGCCAAGTCGCTCTAACTGCTTCGACTGGCCGGCAACAATGTGTGCTTTGTATCCTTGTTGAATAAGATTTTCTAGATGCTCAGCAAGCATTTCGAAATTTTTATTGAAGGAAGGCTGGGGAGTGCAATGGAAGTCTTCTGTGTCACCTAAGAATTGTCGTTTACTTCCGAATTCAATGACACGTTTGTTTTCCAATTGCTTCAGCCATTCATGTTTTGAAGTGAAAAGGGCATGTGGTTTTTCGTGTGAAATGTTATCTGAAAGTCTATTGAATCTCTCCTCTGCCTTTTCCATTTCAGCTTGAAATTGCGCGAGCGAAGATTCGGTGTTGCTCATCCAAACAACAGTATTGCTGGGAAGAAAATCAAGCAATCCAATTCGCACTTCTTCAGAGTGTTTTGAATGCGTATTCGGAACGATAATAGCTTTCGTCATTTTGTTTACCGAAAGCTGTGTAGCCGGATCGAAGTTTCGAATACTCTCTACTTCTTCATCGAAGAATTCAATGCGGTAGGGATATTCATAACTGAACGAAAACACATCGACAATGCCTCCTCGAACGGCGTATTGTCCAGGCTCATAAACGTAGTCAACTTTTTCAAATTGAAATTCAATAAATGCTTCGTCAATGAAATCCATGGAATATGATTGCCCTACATCAATGCTGAACGTGTTTTTTTCGAGTTCGTGCTGTGTGACAACCTTTTCAAACAGTGCTTCAGGGTATGAAACGATAATGTAGTTTTTTCTATTCTTCTGAAGTTTATTCAGCACCTCTGTTCGAATAGCAATATTTGCGTTTTGTGTGGTTTCAATATCGTAAGCAAGTCTTGCTGTGCGAGGAAAAAAGAGTGCCGGAGTTTTTTCTTGTTCTTTTTCATCAGAACCAATTTCAAAAATGGCCTCAAGATCATTCAGGAAGTAGGCGGCCTTTTCTTTGTCATCGAGCACCACTAATTGCGTAACTGGCGAAGAGCTGTAAAATCCGCTGCAAATAAAAGCCGGAGCGCTTCCGGCAAGTCCCTTCAAATGGAGCTTGCTTTTGTCGTCAGCAATTTTGCGTTCTATCGATGCTATTTCTTTTTCCCAAATGGAAAGACGTGGTTTCATGCGTGCTTCATCAAACGAGTAAACCCCAAGATTGATTTCTCGGGGAATTTTGTTTCAACAAAAGTAAAGGATACGTGGCGGCGCAAAAAGTTAATTCGCTTTTTTAATGGTGAAGCCAAAAGTGCTTCCCACTTCTTCGGTACTTCTCACACTTAAGGTTTGCTGGTGACTTTCAATAATGTGCTTGCAAATCGCTAGACCCAGACCAGAGCCACCCTCATGACGAGAACGACTTTTATCAACGCGATAAAAACGTTCGAATAATCGGGCTAAATGTTCTTTAGCAATTCCAATTCCGTTGTCGGCCACTTCAACAAGAATATTATCGTTCATATCGTAAAAACGAATGCGTGTCTCGCCTCCTTCGTTGCCGTAATTCACGCTGTTCACGATGAGGTTGATAAGCACTTGCTCGATTTTATTTCTGTCGGCCTGTACCCACAATTCGTTGAATGGACCGTTCTTCACGAAAAGGGTTACTTTTTTTTCCGATGCGAATTTTTCAAGTGATTCACAAACGTCGTGCGCGAGTTGTAAAATATCGAATCGAACAATTTTTAACATGATAGCACCACTTTCAAGTTGAGAGATTTCGTCTAAGTCAGCGACTAAGTGCTCCAATCTTTCGCAGCTAGAGATTGCTCGGTCGAGAAATTTCCGACGAAGCTCTGAATCCATATCGTCGTTTTCCGCAAGGGTATCTAAATATCCTTGAATATTGAAAATGGGAGTTTTTAACTCATGAGCAAGGTTACCAACGAATTCTTTCCGGAAGTTATCTGTCTTTTGAAGGTCTTTAATTTCCTCAATTTTTTCTTCTGCCCAATGCGCAACATCCTGATTAACCTCTGCCAAGATATCTGTGCTCATTTCCAATCCTTTTTTTTCAGCTTGTGTTTTAAAGGAATGAATGGTTTTGTATATCAGTTTTACTTTGCTGTAGAGGAATCTTTCTATAAATGTGTAAACCACGAAATACGTGATAGACATTCCGAGTGCAATGAATAGAAGCAGTAATACAATTTCGAAATCGCGTTCAAGAAAATAGACTAGAAGAAAGTAAATCGTTGCCAAAGGCAATACAACGAATAGAGCAGATACTAGTGCAACTTGTTTTGGAGTTCGAATATTCACAATTCGAATTTAGGACATTCAGGCTTCGAATTTATAACCAACTCCCTTAATTGTCTTAAAATTTTCGTCACCTAATTTTTCACGCAGTTTGCGAATGTGAACGTCTATGGTTCTGTCACCTACAATCACGTCATTTCCCCAAATAGAATTTAATATGTTCTCTCTAGTAAATACGCGACCTGGCGCGCTAGACAGTAAAACTAAAAGTTCGAATTCTTTTTTTGGAAGTTGAATTTGAACGCCGTCTTTAGTTACTAAATATTTATCACGATCAATTTCAATTCCACCGATACTCATGTCTTTTTTCGCATCGGAAGGACCAGATCTGCGGAGCAAGGCTTTGATTTTGGATACGAGCAAACGTTGGCGAATGGGTTTCGTTATGAAATCATCTGCTCCTGCTTCGAATCCTGCAATTTGGCTATAGTCTTCGTTTCGTGCAGTTAAAAAAGTAATGACAACATTTTGTAAGGAAGGGATTTCTCGAATTTCTCTGCAAGTTTCCATGCCATCCATTTCGGGCATCATAACGTCAAGAATAATTAAGTCGGGCAATTCTCGTTTTGCAACTTCAAGGCCTTTTCTTCCATTCAGAGCGGTGCAGACATCATACCCTTCTTTTTCCAAATTAAATGTGAGCAAGTCAAGAATGTCTTGTTCATCATCTACACAAAGTATTTTTGGTTTTTTTGCCATTCTATTGCAATCTTTGAATCGAATTATTCAGTACGAAGGTAGGAGTCTTTTCTAGTTTTAAAAGTCGCCTAAGGTTAACCTAAAGTTAAGTTTTCTTAACGCGGAAATGATATTATAATGAGACAATTTCAAAATGAAGTGGTGTGGATTACGGGTGCAAGTAGCGGCATAGGTGAAGCTGTTGCAAAGGCTTTCAATGCTGAAGGAGCTGTTGTAATTATATCATCACGAAGAAGGGAAGAATTGGAACGTGTTAAAGCTACCTGCATAGATTCTGACAATGTTCATGTTTTCCCGTTAGATTTAACGGATGGTGAATCCATTAAGCAAGTGTCGAACGAGGTATTGTCGAAGTTCCAAATAGACATTTTAATCAACAACGGTGGAATTAGTCAGCGTTCAATGACTGCAGAAACCTCCATAGAAAATGACCGGAAAATTTTCGAAGTGAATTACTTCGGACATGTGCAAATGACGAAGGCTGTTTTGCCGCAGATGTTAGCCCGAAAGTCTGGACACATAATAACTATTTCAAGTTTAACGGGGAAGTGGGGATTTTATTTACGTTCGGCCTATTCGGCCTCGAAGCATGCGCTGCATGGATTTTTCGATTCGTTGCGCATGGAGGTGGAAGATTTAGGAATTCGAGTAACGCTAATAACACCGGGATTTATTGCAACTGAAATTTCGAAGCACGCTTTGGACAAGTCTGGGAATCCTTCTGGAGAAATGGATAACAATCAGGCGCAAGGAATTTCTCCAGAAGAATGCGCGAGGCAAATCTTGAAAGGAATTGCAGCAGGTAAGGACGAGTTTGGTGCAGGTGGAAAGGAATTGCGTGCGTTGTTTTTACACCGTTACTTTCCGAAACTGTTTAAGAAAATCTTGAAGAAACAGGCTGCTCGTTAGTCTTTAATTCGGGAAAAGCGAAGCGCATTCAACATAAAATTTGGAAGCGGTTTCAACGGGTCACGTTTTTCTACATTCAAAAAGATCCCCCACTTTTCTACAATAGGAACTTTGTAAACTTCAATCAGTTCAATCAGAGTTCTATCCGGATCATCGATATAGGTGCAATGCACTTTGGTTTGCCCCATGCTAAGCGCGTCGTTACTGTCGCATCTAAATGCAAATCCTTGCTCGGCTAATATCACACCCAAATTTTTCATTCCCTTCACATCTAGACCAAGATGAACGAATCCTGAGTCTCCCCAAATACGACCTTCAAAGGTTCGCGCTGGAACACGATCCAACGCTTGAACCAATTCAATGAATGTCTCTCCCATTACCCGCGCAAATCCTCCGCCAGTTGGAGCTGATTGCTTAATTCGAACCCGACGATACTGTTCTTTTCCACCGGGTAAATGTCCCCAGTCGTTGAAGGTTCCAGTGCGATCGAATACAATTTCATCATATCCCAAAAGATTCGAATACAAGTTCAATGCGGCTTCCATATTGGTCACCCCAATGCTGCATCCTGCAACACCGTTACTCGCATGTCCCATTTCTCTGTAACATTCGTTGGTGGGTTCCACGCGAAAAAAGTTTCCATCCGGATCGGTTAAATCAAATACCTGCTGTTGTGCGGGATTAACTGCAATTTCACTCACGTTGTGCGCGCCATTCTGTATGCAATAGGTGCGCATGCTTTTCACATTGCGCGACTTCATGTGTATTTGGAAGATGTGAAGGTCTCCCACTTTAATTTGAAAATCTGCCTTGCGAGGTTCGAAGGTGGTTGGACGAATAACTTCCATGGCACATCCGCCTTGCAGATTCATAATCATACTCGCGCGCTTGGTGATGGTTTTTCCGTGCGTGTAGCAATCCATAAGCGGTGCTGGCTGTACACTATCGAAAAACGGAATGTTCATTCCGAAAATCTTGCGGTAATATTTCAGCGAAGCATCCATGTCTTGCACGGCAACACCAATGTGCTGAATGCTATTAATTCTATTCATTACAAATTTCTTTTAGTTGACGAATACACTGCTCTTGCGCGGCCTTCCATTTGGAATACTCGGCACTACGTTCGGAACAATCTTTTTTGTATTTAATAATTTTTTTGAAACGGTCGAAGCGCATACGTGAACGAACTTCAAACACACCAGTTCCAATAAGAATAAGCACTCCAACAAAATAGTTTATTCCGAAAAAAGGAAAGGCTATTGCCAGAATAAAAATGTAGGGAATGCTGAAGAATAGCTTGAATGAAATGCGAATGGAATTTCGGAAAAGCGGATCCTTCAATTTGGTTTGAACAAAGTTCTCGGTGAAATTCGAAATAGGGAAGAAGATAATTTTCCCTACAAGATAAAATGGAATTGTCACGAAGACGCGAAGTGTATTCCAGAATTGCCATTGCTGAGTTTCGAGTTCAGTCTTATTCGAAAATGAAAGTTCTTTGGATAATTGGTTGAATGATTTTACATCGTCCAAGAATTGAATTTTTTCAAATCGATTGGCGTTAACCATATCCTGATAAATAAGAACGTTCTCGTGCCAATCGTTGAAAGGGTGAACGAAGTGCAAGAGGTCTTGAATGGTTAGGTATTCCTCATAAAAGTCATCGTTACGAATGTCTGTCATGACCGCTTGTATGTGCTGACTTATTTCAGCTACCAATTCGTTGGCCCAAATAGCCTTATTGGCTGTTGTGTAATCTTCTTTTGAAAGCACAATGGGTTTTCCAATGCGCAGCATGAAATTACCGTCTTTCACGAAGAATTCAGAATACTCCAAACCTAATGGAAGAATTCTAATTTGCTGCAAATCTGGATTTGCTTCAAAAGTTCCAATGATTAATCTTCCGATTCCTTTTTTGAGTGGCGTGTTGAGTGCTTTTTTTCCTTTGTGGGTTCCTTCCGGAAAAAGACTAATCCAATGACCGCGATTCAAACGCTTGTAACACTGTTGGAAGATTGCTTCGTTGCGATCACGAAGATCTGCGACATTATCTTTTTCACGGTAGACAGGGAGCATGTTTACTTTTCTCAAAAGGAAAGAAACAAGGCCTGGTTTAAAAACATCTGAGCGTGTGAGCCAGTGCAGTTGCTGGCTGATTATTGTGCAGCAAAGTAGAGGGTCAAGTAGAGCGTTCTGATGATTTCCAACAACAATAGTGGGGATCTCACTTCCCTTTAAATTTTCATAGCCAACAACACGAAACTTTCTGTGAAAGAGTCGGAGCCCAAAAACAAGAACGATTCTAAATATTTCGTACAACCAGGATCTACGCATAGCGAAAAGAAACGAAGATAACTTTATTTTGTCCTATCCTGCAATTCTACCATCTTCAGGTATGCACTGTCTTTTTTCATAAGCTCTTCGTGCGTTCCCGTTTCAACAATACTTCCTCCATCTAAAACAATTATTTTTGTTGCATTGCGAATGGTAGAAAGGCGATGGGCAATAACCAAAGACGTTCTGTTTTTCATGAGTTCGTCAAGTGCGAGTTGAACAGCTCTCTCATTCTCTGTATCCAATGCCGAAGTAGCTTCGTCTAGGATGAGAAGTTTCGGGTCTTTCAGAATGGCTCGTGCAATGGCAATACGCTGACGTTGCCCGCCAGAAAGTTGAATTCCACGGTCTCCCACAATGGTGTCCCAGCCATCAGTGAAATGCTCAATGAATTCCCATGCATTGGCGCGAATAGCGGCTGATTTAATTTCTTCATCGCTTGCCGATGGTTTTCCATAGGCAATATTCTCACGTATACTTCCACCAAACAACAAAACCTCTTGAGGAACATAGGCCATGCTTTTTCTCACGTCGTGAAGTTTCCAATCGGAAGATGGAATTCCATCGAACAGGATGGTTCCTTCAGTTGCATCGTAAAAGCGAAGCAGGAGATTCGCGATGGTTGATTTTCCCGAACCGGAAGAACCGACAAGTGCAATCTGCTCTCCTTCTTTCACTTCAAAAGAAACATCTTTGAGTACCGCCATTTCAGCGCGACTCGCGTAGTTGAAAGACACGTTTTTAAATTCAAACGTTCCATTAAAAGTTTTTTCTACAGCCGTTTCTTCCTCAGGAATATTTTCCGGATCCATGGCCAAAATTTCCATGACTGAATCAATGATACCCAAGCTTCTTTGAAGAGAACCCATTTGTGCAGCAAGGCCTCCGATGGAACCAGCGATTAATCCGGTTAGCATAATGAACTGCGGAAGTACTTCAACAGGCAATTGTCCGGTTTGCTGCAAGTGCGCGCCCACTCCAATAACAAGTCCCAATGTTCCGAATAAGAAAATAATAATGAAGGTTCCGAACATGCCGCGCCAGATGGCACTCTTCATGGCGTTTGCGCGGACATCTAAAATGCGTTTGTAGTAACGAGATATTTCAAACGGCTCATTGCTGTAGCTTTTCACACTAACAACACCGGTAAATGTTTCATTCAACACCACGCCAGATTCTGCAACTTTATCTTGGGTTTCCTTACTCAGTTTTTTAATGTAACGTCCGAAGAAAACCATCACAACAATGATGACCGGAAGTGTTCCCAACATGACTAAAGTCAGGTAAGGCGAATACGAAACCAACCAACCCACGCCCACGAAAATGATCACTGACTGACGCAGAAATTCTGCAAGTGTCGTGGTAAGCGTTTCTTGAATAGCAGTGATGTCCGAAGTGATTCTACTGCTTAAATCTCCCACTCTTCGTTCATTGTAAAACTGAATGGGCATGCGAATGATGCGTGAATAAGTGTCTTTGCGTAAGGCAAGCATCGCGTTTTCAGAAACGTACGAAAACAGATAGACGCGAAAGAATGAGAATACACCTTGTATGATTAACAGACCAACCAAAGCAACCAGTGTTTTCGATGTCATGCCTTCTCCTTCCCAATGAATAACAGATAGGAGCGATTGGGTTAATGCGCCACCGGGCAGAGCAGCCTGGGCATTTGGAATTAATAAAAATCCAAGTAATGCGGTAATGACAATAACCAATAACCCAGAAACAACTAGCAGAAGCATTCCAATAAAAAAGGAGAATGCGTATGGACGTAAATAGCGAAACAATCCCATAGCACTTGAGATTGTAGCTTTTGAAATTTTCTTTTTTGGGGCAGCAGAACTTTCTTTCACCTTGAAATATTTTGGCGAATTTAGTGCCCTTTGGGCCTTCACGGTCATCATTGTTTTATTCAATTTCAAAGAGGGAAAGAAAAATTACAAAGAAAGATGTAGCTACATTAAATGTATGTACATACATTTGCAGCGTGAAATCAATCGGAGA
>JBIKVX010000160.1:0-5164 GCA_044356625.1 Flavobacteriales bacterium
ATGGCGATTGCATGATTGTCTTTTTGAAAGATGGAAGAGTGCACGTCATGAATGGTCCGCTTTCTCGCTGGCATTTATTTGACAACTTGAACATTGCAACTTTGCGCTGTTTGTTGGCTTTCGCTAGTTTGAATGAAAACGATCAGTTTGCCTTTCGTTCTTACATGAAAGATCAATGCAGAGGTTTCCGCGACTTATTTCATCATTTGCCAGCCAATAACGTGGGATGGAAAAACCGCTTTTTGAATTATTACAGCAGCTATTCTACCAAGGAGCTATTCGAATACGCTCAATAAGATATTCCTTTAAAACGGGCTGTCGTAGTCGTCTTCATCCAGTGGTTTTACCACTGGATTTGTTTTACAGTAAAATTGATGGTGTGAAGAATGGTAATACACCAAATCTTCCTCATCGCGTACTCTGGAATCTGCAGTAATTGCCACTCCTGAAGCGAATAGAAAATCTGGACTGAAATAATCGGTGTTCATCCATGCGTTAACGTCCTTGCGTAACATGAACACTCGGTTAAAATATTGATTGAGTATAGGCCAATTGAAAATACTCAATAAGGAAGGAAACTTTCCGTAAGAAAAATCAATCATATCGCAAGCCGTACTTGTTAAAATAAGCACCCCTCTCTCCGTTCCCGTGATATCATCTTTCAGACCGCTCAAAAATATTTTCAATAATTCCGGTGATAATTTCCCGTCGGTGTAATTGTATTTCAGTTTATCAATAATAATGAGCCCCCGCGGATGTTTATCTCGAAATTTCAGAATGCCTTCCATGGCAATGTTCAACTTGGGTTCTTTAAATTCTTGAAAAAAGAGCGGACAAGAATGAAGATCCTCAAGATATTTCAAACACAGAGAATCCCAATATAAAGCATCGTGTGTCACTTCATGAAAAGAGGGAATGGCTTCCTTCGCGCGTTGCAGCATTATTTTGTACATGAACAACTCTGGTGAAATGTCTGAGCTGACATAAAGCACAGGTGTTCCTTCATCGACATTCTTCAACGCTATTTGAAGCGCCATGCTCGTGCTTCCTGAATGTTTATGTGCCACCAATAACGAAATTTCTTGCGAACGTACTCCACCATTCTTATCCCACAAGTCAATTCCCGTTGGAAAGGAAACGACATCATTGATTTCGTTTTGCTCAATTTTTCGCAACGAATGCGTCATTAATTTCGACCAATTAAACATGCTTTTCTTTTTCACAAATTGAAGGTCAAAATGGCTTCGTTTTAGAAATGTTGAAAACTAAAAAAGGGAGCTTTCGCTCCCTTTCATTCAAGATAAAATATTCTATTTCAATTCTGCTGCTTTATCAAATTGATCTGATTTTCTGTAGCATTCCTGAAGTGCTTTCTTAATCTGTTTCAAATTAGAATCTTGATTAATTTTAGATTCAAGACTTATTTTGGTTTTATCACCATTAGCATCTGTAATTATAACCTCCGAATTTATTACTTCGTACTTATCCTTTATGCTTTTATCCAATTCAGCATATGTTATATCGTAACAAACTTTAAAATGAACAGCTGCCTTGGCAAACACGCCTTTTGTTTCTGCTTTGCAAGCATCAAAGCGAGCCGCCTCTCTTGGAGGAATAGCGTCACATACTTTGAATTTTTCTACCCCTTGATTGTAATACATAACCGCCAAGTTGTAATGAGCATCGAAGTAAGTTGGATTCAATTCCAAGGCTCTGTTGTATACCTTTTCAGCTTCAACAGGATTGTTATTCTTCTCATAAGTCACACCCAATACGAATAATACACTTTCGTTTTTAGGATCAGCCTCTGCCAATGCGACCAACACATCGTGTGCCTTTGAATAGTCTTTATTTTCAATATAGATATTTACTTCGGTAGTTAAAATTGAAGAGTTCTTCGGGTACTTCGCTCGAGCTTCACCTAGGATTTTAATCGCTTCTTCTTTTCTTCCTGATTTAACGAGCATGTTTGCGATTTTTGAATAACAATCGGCTGCTTGATAGTTCAGGTTAGCACAAATGCTAAAATTTGCTAAAGCTTGATCTATGTTGCCACAAGACTCATGACAAATTCCTGAGTAGTAAACATAAACGGTGTCTGTTACTCCGAACATTTTGCTTGTCGCTATTAGATTGTCGTAATGACCTGCGGCACCACAAGTATTGCTAGCCTTGTATGCTGCTCTTGCCCTTTCTTCTTCTAATTTTCTTGCGTTATCTACAACAGCTCCGATTTCCATTACGTAATCTTTGCTCATTTCTAGAGCCTTCGTATACGAAGCAACGGATTCGTTGAATGAATTCGCATATTTCATACTTAAGACGCTATCCATGGCAATATTCATAAAGATATCACCACGGAATCTCCAGTATTTTTCTTTACCTGTGGCCTTCGGATTGGTTGCGGCTTCGTTGATGAATTTTAGAGCCTCCTCAAAATTCCCATCTTTGTTAGCATTATGAGCACTCGTTAACTCTGATTGTGCGAATGTTGCCAACGTCGTTAAAACAGTGGCGAAAAGTAAGATTGTTTTTTTCATGATTTAGGTTTTTCATTTCCCCCTTGACAACGTTAATGCCAAAAGGATTTTATTGCAATTTATTCTTCTCCTCCCTCAGTTGGTAGGTTAGTTTCACCTTCGGCTGCGTTTTCCTCGCCTTCGGTAGATTCCTCTTCATTTTCGTCGCGGATTACAGCGCAAACAGCTGCTATCTCATCGTTTCCACGAAGGTTAATCAACTTCACTCCTTGGGTATTTCTTCCCATCACACGCAATGCATCTACACTCAGACGAATAGCAATTCCAGATTTATTAATAATCATGAAATCAAATTCGTTGTCTACAGACAGAATCGCACACAACGGTCCGGTCTTATCGGTGATGTTGATGGTCTTCACTCCTTTTCCTCCGCGATTCGTTACACGGTAGTCTTCTAATGAAGAGCGCTTTCCAAAGCCTTTGTCTGATACTACCAAGATGTCGCTGTTTGGATCATCTACGCATACCATTCCAATAACTTCGTCGGTTGCGCTTCCAAGAGAAACGGCCTTCACTCCTTGCGCTGTTCTTCCAACTGCACGAACTTTAACCTCTGGGAAACGAATGGCTTTACCTTCTTTCGTTCCCATAATGATCTCGCTTGCACCTGTTGTCAAACGCGCTTGTAACAGCTCATCTCCGTCTACAATTGTAATTGCATTGATACCCGAAGAACGCGGTCTGCTGTATGCTTCCAACGATGTCTTCTTAATTAATCCTTGTCTTGTGCAAAGAATAACGAAGTTCGACTTCAAGTTTTCTGCGTTATTCAAATCCTTAACCGGGATGTAAGCCAATACTTTGTCGTCTGGCTCAATTTGAATCATGTTTTGAATTGCACGTCCTTTGGCCGTCTTGCCTCCTTCCGGAATTTCAAACACACGCATCCAGAAACATCTTCCTTTCAGGGTGAAGATGAGCAAGTAATCGTGGTTTGTTGCGGTGAAGATGTGTTCTACAAAGTCTTCTTGACGTGCAGATGTTCCCTTCGCTCCTACTCCGCCGCGACTTTGCGTGCGGTATTCGTTCAAGTTTGTACGTTTGATGTAACCCGCGTGCGTAATGGTGACAACCATGGCTTCATCAGGAATCATATCTTCAATACTCAAGTCAGCTGATGAGAATTCAATGATAGATCTACGCTCGTCTCCGAACTTCTCTTTCAAGTGCGTTAATTCATCTTTGATGATTTGCATGCGCAACTCTTCACTATCCAAGATTGAACGAAGACGTGTGATTAACGCCATCAATTCAGCATGCTCAGCACGAATCTTGTCACGCTCTAATCCTGTAAGTCTTTGCAGACGCATTTCAAGAATAGCCTTCGCTTGAATTTCAGACAATCCGAATTGTTGAATTAATCCGTCTTTCGCTTCGTCTGGCGTTTGTGACTTTCTAATCAATGCAATTACAGCATCAATGTTATCCAACGCAATTAAATATCCTTCTAATATGTGCGCACGCTCTTCAGCTTTGCGTAATTCAAATTTTGTTCTGCGTGTAACTACCTCATGACGGTGTTCTACATAGTGACGAATGATATCTTTCAAATTTAACACTTCTGGACGACCATTAACCAGAGCAATGTTATTTACTGAAAATGAGGTCTGAAGACCTGTATACTTGTAAAGGTTATTCAACACGACATTTGAAATTGCATCGCGCTTCAATTCATAAACAACACGAACTCCGTTTCTATCCGATTCATCGCGGATTTCAGCAATGCCATCAATCTTTCCTTCAACAACCAATTCCCATGTGCGCTTCACCATGTCTGCTTTGTTGATTTGGTAAGGAACCTGTTCAACAATGATACACTCGTGATTTGCAACTTGTTCAATGCGTGCTTTCGCACGAATAACGACACGTCCTCTTCCCGTTTCGTATGCCGACTTCACCCCTTCCAGTCCATGAATAACACCTCCTGTTGGGAAATCCGGAGCCTTGATGTGTTGCATCAATTCTTCAATTGTAATATCACGGTTGTCGATATATGCCGCAATACCGTCACACACTTCCGTTAGGTTGTGAGGAGCCATGTTGGTGGCCATACCCACAGCGATTCCACTAACACCGTTCAACAACAAGTTTGGAACTTTCGCGGGCATTACTTTTGGCTCTTGCAACGAGTCGTCGAAGTTTGCCTGCCAGTCTACAGTATCCTTATCTAAATCTTCAAGAAGTTCTTCTGCTAATTTGCGCAAGCGTGCTTCCGTGTAACGCATAGCTGCCGCGTTGTCACCATCCATCGAACCGAAGTTACCTTGTCCGTCTACCAACGGATAGCGCAAAGACCATGGCTGAGCCATACGCACCATTGTTTCGTAAACTGCCGAGTCACCATGTGGGTGGTACTTACCCAATACCTCTCCGACAATACGCGCAGACTTTTTGTAAGGTCTGTTCGACAACATTCCCAAATCGAGCATTCCGTATAAAACACGTCTGTGAACGGGTTTCAGTCCATCACGTACATCTGGTAACGCTCTACTCACAATCACCGACATCGAATAATCGATGTAGGCAGATTTCATTTCATCTTCAATGTTTATCTTAAGAATTCTTTCTCCTGATTCCATAGTGCTTGTTCCCGCTTAAAAAATTGAACTGTCACGGGTACGCGA
>JBIKVX010000199.1:0-4059 GCA_044356625.1 Flavobacteriales bacterium
ACGCGAAAATACTTCCGATTGAATAGAAAATTGACCACTTGTGGCGCTTATAGTTATTCACAAATGTCAAAATGGCTGTGGAAAATTCAATGGTATAATGTTTAGTGGAACGGAACTAAGGAATACATTTGACATTGACTAAATAATGTATAGAAAGATATGGACGCTAAGTTTTCAGAACAGGTACAAGAAGTCCTGCGTTACAGCAGAGAAGAGGCATTGCGGTTGGGACACAACTACATTGGAATTGAACATTTTTTATTAGGAATTCTTCGTGAAGAAGATTGCACAGCAACGAAAGTTTTAAAGAGCTTAGGGGTTGACCTTTCATTTTTACGCAAAAGCGTAGAAGCGTCTGTTCGCAATGCTGGTTCTTATGGTTCTTCAACCGTTACGAGCTCAGGCATTTCTTTGGTAAAGCAAGCTGAACGCGTATTGAAGCTTTCATACATCGAAGCTAAATCGCACAAGAAGACCTTGGTGAACACAGAGCACCTGCTTCTCACTATTTTAAAAGACTCTGATAATGTGGTTACAAGAACACTAGAACCTATGGGGGTAGATTACAATGCGGTTAACCGCGAGCTAGGAGATGCTGAGGACGAAAACGTTCGCAAATCAGATTTGCCGCGTGCAGAATTTCCAAGTTCAGACGACGATGAAGAGGAAGATCGCCCGTTTACAGGTGGAAGCGGAGGAACCGTTAAGAAACCTGGAGATTCAAAAAGCAAAACTCCCGTTTTAGATAACTTCGGTCGCGACTTAACCAAGTACGCGATGGAAGGAAAATTGGATCCAATTGTTGGACGCGAAAAAGAGATTGAGCGCGTTTCTCAAATCCTTTCAAGAAGAAAGAAAAACAACCCTATCCTCATTGGTGAGCCGGGTGTTGGTAAATCAGCAATCGCTGAAGGACTTGCGCTTCGTATTATTCAGAAAAAAGTATCGCGTGTGCTTTTCGATAAGCGTGTTGTGACCTTAGATATAGCTTCATTGGTGGCTGGAACAAAATACCGTGGACAATTCGAAGAACGCATGAAAGCGGTTATGAATGAATTGGAAAAATCTCCGGATGTCATTCTGTTCATTGATGAAATTCATACCATTGTTGGAGCAGGTGGCGCAAGCGGAAGCTTGGATGCAAGCAACATGTTCAAACCAGCCTTAGCACGTGGAGAAATTCAATGCATTGGTGCTACCACTCTAGACGAATACCGTCAGTATATTGAAAAGGATGGAGCGCTCGAGCGTCGTTTCCAAAAGGTTGTTGTTGATCCAACCACCGTTGAAGAAACGATTCAAATTTTAAATAACATTAAGGATAAGTACGAGTCGCATCACAGCGTAACCTATACGGAAGAAGCGTTGCAAGCTTGCGTGAAATTGACCGCTCGTTACATTACAGACCGTCACCTTCCAGACAAAGCCATTGATGCTTTGGATGAAGTGGGGTCTCGTGTTCACTTGCAGAACATTTCGGTTCCGCAAGAAATCATTGAGATTGAAAAAGAAATTGAAGGGATTCAAGAAGAAAAATTACGTGTGGTTCGCAGCGCGAAGTACGAAGAGGCGGCTCAATTGCGCGATAGACAGAAAGCGCTAGAGACTAGACTTGATGAGGCGAAGAAGAAATGGGAAGATGAATCTCGTACCCAAAGAACACAGGTAACCGCTGCAAACGTTGAAGAAGTTGTGGCCATGATGACAGGTATTCCAGTTCAGAAAGTAGCAGAGACCGAAAGTGGTCGTCTTGCTAAAATGGACAAAGAACTTGAAGGAAGAGTTATTGGACAAGAGGACGCTATTTTGAAAGTGGTGAAAGCAATCAAGCGAAATCGTGCTGGATTGAAGGATCCGAATCGTCCAATTGGCTCGTTCATTTTCTTAGGTCCTACAGGAGTTGGAAAAACACAGCTGGCAAAAGAATTAGCGCGTTACATGTTCGACTCTGATGACGCGCTCATTCGCATTGATATGAGTGAGTACATGGAGAAATTCGCTGTGTCTCGCTTAATTGGAGCGCCTCCGGGATATGTTGGATATGAAGAAGGTGGACAATTGACCGAAAAGGTTCGTCGCAAACCCTATAGCATTATCTTGTTAGATGAAATTGAAAAGGCGCATCCAGATGTTTTCAATCTATTGCTTCAAGCATTGGACGATGGACAAATGACCGACAGCATGGGTCGTAAAATCGACTTCAAGAATACAGTTATCATTATGACCTCGAACATTGGAGCACGTCAACTTCAAGACTTCGGTGTTGGTGTTGGATTCGGAACAACTTCAAGAACAACGCAAGAAGACGACAGCAAGAAAGGTATTATTGAAGCGGCTTTGAAGAAAGCATTCTCTCCTGAATTCTTGAATCGTGTTGACGATATTATTGTCTTCAATGCGTTGAAGAAGGAAGACATTCATCAGATTATTGATATTGAGTTGAAGAAACTCTTCTCACGCATCACCGATCTTGGATATACCATTGCGCTTACAGAGACTGCGAAAGACTATATCGCAGATAAAGGATTCGATGAGAAATATGGCGCACGCCCATTGCGCAGAGCCATTCAAAAGTATTTAGAAGATCCTTTGGCCGAAGAAATCATTAACAGCCAGATTAAACCTGGTGATACGCTTCATGTAGATTTCGACACCGAATTGAATGAGGTGAAGATGCATGTTGAAAAGGGAACACCGCCAGCCGCAGAATAATTACTCAACTATTGCTTCAACGGTAATGACCTTTATGGCTTTACCGTTGGAGAATAATGTAACAAATTTCACTTCCTTACCCGTTTTTTGCGGGGCTGAAAATGTTATTTTCAATGTTGTACTTTCGCCCGGACCAAGAACATCCTTTGCCAAAACAGGCACCGTGCAGCCGCATGAGGCTTCAACACTGTCTATTTTCAATATTGAATTTCCGCTATTCGAAATGGTTACCTCACGCGAAGTGAAACTTCCTTTAGATACCCTTCCCAAATAAACAATTCCACTTCCTACATCAAGTTTTGCTGTTGTCTCTTCTTTTTTATTAATAGACACGCTCTCAATTTCAATGCGCCTTTCAAGACGAGCGCCTTTGCTGTAAATACTTTTCTTCTCGTTTTTTATATCATCGCTCACTCCCGCTTTGGACTGATTTTCTCCGAAAGGAAGTGGAATGATTTCGAGTACATTCGAATCCAATGCCGCCTTGAACACATCGTCTTGAAGCCATCTGTTTTTCAAAGACGCAATTCGTCTTAAAGAAAGTCTTCGGTTGTAATCGCTTGCAGCGCGAGGACTCGCAAATCCTCTAACTGTTACCTTCACTGTGTTACCTGCAACTAATTCCTTCTTCAATAAATCTTCAAATTGAAACAAATCGTTCATTCCTTGTTGAACTTTATTTTCGAAAAACGCCTCCACCTCCTCCTCTGTATCTTCTCCGGCACCTTTTTCGCTTCCTAATTTACTGGCGTAGGTTTCCTTCAACTTTAAATAATTAGTGAAGGTCTCCGTATATGTGAACAACGTTGTGGTATCGTTTGAATCCGGATTGGGTTCATCGTTGTGAAAAAACAACTTAACGGGTAGAATTTTATTCAACTCATACAGTGAAATATAAAGAGAATCAGAAGTGATCTTCTCTACCTCCTTGGTCCATGTTGCAGCATATAAATCCGTGCAACATGGAGGAAACTTAGACCCATCGTCTAAGGGCCGATCAGAACTGAAAAAGGCAATTCCATTTTTGTCATAAAAACTTAATCCCCAATCGTTGTAGGTCGAATTTAAACCGCGTCCAACATTTTCAGCTTTTTCAAAACTTCCAGGCTTTCCCATTGAAAAATAAATGTCCCAACCTCCGAATCCCTCGTACCAAGAAGATGTGAAGTATAATTTATTCTTGAAATAAAATGGCGAAATTTCATCGTCCAGAGAATTCACCTTTTTACCCGCATTGAAGGGTTTTCCCCAAACTCCTTTTGTTTCTCGGGCAATCCAGATGTCCTTTCCACCCTCACCGCCTTCCCTATCGGAAACAAAAAACAAATGCAAGACTCCATTAATACG
>JBIKVX010000060.1:0-9219 GCA_044356625.1 Flavobacteriales bacterium
GTATTTGCTTTTCGATTTTGAAGGAACAGATATCTTCTCTTCCTTCCAACAAAAAATAAATTTGTCTTTGAATTTTCACCAGGTGGAAGGAATCGCAACCACCAATGGAATAGACGTATATTTCACCAATGAATACTTCAGCCAAAGTTTTATTACCAATCAGCAGAAGTTGCACAAATTCGATTTGACGCCTGTTCTCGGAGAATACCTTTCGGGAAACAACATTGATTCCGAGTCTTCGGAAATTCGCATCTATCCCAATCCGGCTAAAGACACCGTTCACATTCAATCTCCGAACAAGTCCTTGTGGTTGGAAATGAGGAATAGCGAGGGAAAGCTGGTTTTGAAGTCTCGGATTCGAAGCCATTCAGACCTCGATGTTTCCGCATTGCCGAATGGCAGGTATTTCATTTCCATAAAGGATTATCCACGGGTTTTTTCGCTGATAATCAGCAAATAGATGCTCGTGAACGGGTGGCTGTTAGTAAGTCAATTCGACTTAATGTGGGCTTCATATTCACCTTTGTAACTTCCCTTTACCAAAACAACACTCTTATGGAATCGAACGAATACCTATTTTTAAAAGCACGCATTAAGGCGGTAAACCCTACCTGGTCTGAAGCAGATGTAGAAAACGAAGTGAAGCGCATAGTGAATGGCGCAGGAGAAACAGAAGACGCGGATGGCGGTTGTCTAGTCTGCGGATCTTAGTTCTCTTTATTCAAAAAAGATTGAGCAAGGGCTAGATGCCCTTGTTTTTTTTGCCCGTCCATTTTGTTCAGCAAAGCCACCATCATGCTCAAGCGATAATTCCGCGAGAGAAAGGGCGTGTTTCGCTCAATGAAATTCCAAAAGAGAGCATCCCAGATTTTCTCCCAAGGCTCGCCCTTTTTGTAATTGCTCATTTTATAAATGTAATTTGAACCACTCATATATGGCTTCGTGCTCATGAGTCCTCCGTCGGCAAACTGAGACATTCCATATACATTCGGAACCATCACCCAATCGTAGGCATCTATGTAAAACGTCATGAACCACTCGTACACTTCATGCGGATGAACTTCGCTCAGCAACATGAAATTTCCTAGGATCATCAAGCGCTCAATGTGATGCGAATAGGCGTTTTGAAGTAGGCCTTCCAAACAGTCGTCAATCGGACGAATACCGGTACTCGCATCCCAAAATCCATTCGGTAATTTTCGATCGTGTTGAAAGAAATTCGAAGTGCGTTCTTGCACGCCCTTCAGAACATACACCGCACGAATGAACTCGCGCCAACCCAAAACCTGACGAACGAATCCTTCCACATTATTCATCCCGGCATTTGAATCCAACGCCGCTTGAACACACTCTTGCGGAGAGAGTAGACCAATATTTAAATACGGAGAAATGATGGAATGAAAGAGCCACGCTTCTTGCGGCACAATGGCATCTTGATAGGTTCCGTATTCGTTTATTTTATATTGAATGAAATAGTGCAAAGCAGCTTTTGCTTCTTCGCGAGTGACGGCATACATGAAGTCTTCGGCAGTTCCAACGTGATCACTAAAGTGTGCTTCCACATAGGCTTTAGCTTCTTTAACGAAATCATTCGGCGATGAAACAAAGGGCTTTGGAAATTCCATTCCTTTCGGCGCTTTCGCTCTGTTCTCTGTATCGAAGGTCCACTTTCCGCCAATAGGCTCTCCTGAAGGCTCCAAAAGAATCTTACGCTTCTTTCTTTCGTGAATGTAGAAGTCGTTCAAGAAGAATTTTTTCTTACTGAAATAATCACGAAGCTCTTCTTCCGAATTATAGAAATTAGGTGATTCGAATCGAAGTTCTTTCGCGCTGAGATTCTTTGCCCACCCATGTATTTTTTTTTCTAGGTTGAAGTCAACCGTGTCAATCCACATCAATTCAGTCGCTCCCAAAGACTTCAGTTTATTTTCAATTTGAAGGGAAGAGGCGTCTTCATGTGAAACGTATTTCCAGTTGGAAGAAGTTCTAGACTGCTCTTCCAGAAAGGCTTTCATGCTTGCCCGGTGCAAGATTATTTTTTTCTTGTGGAATTTATATTGTGAAAAGAAGAGCGGTTCTTCAATCAAGAAAATTCCATCACAGCAATGAAACAGTTCGTGGTCTTCGAACAGTTGGTGCGGAAAGACAAGTCCAATGTTCATTTCCTTTTGGAAACTTTATTGTTGGAAACGCTTCGCTGGCGAGTGCATTTGAATCGACTATCGTCGTTCAGTGATTCCGTACGAAGCATCACGTGTTTCGTTGCTCTGCCTTGCACGCGGGCACGCCACATGCGGAAGGAGGTTGCCTTCATTTCTTTGCGCATAAGCGCAATAACTTCGGCTTCGCTAACGCCGAACTGAGCGGTAATAGCGTCGAATGGCGTGCGGTCTTCCCACGCCATTTCAATGATTCGATCTATGTCTGTTTCAGATAACATGACTTAGAAACAAGCCATGCGGTCGTTTGTTTTTACAAACTGCTTAAAATACTTACAAGCTCAGAACGAACGCGGATTAAACGCGCTTGAATAGCCGCTCCATCGGTCTCGTTCATTTTCTGACGAAGCGCGTTCTTGGCGCCTTCCAGCGTGAATCCTTGCACACGCACTAACTCGTGAATTTTCTTGAACAACTCAATGTCTTTCTTAGAATACATGCGATTGCCCTTGCTGTTCTTGCGCGGTTGCAATTGCGGAAATTCTTTTTCCCAAAAACGTAAAAGAGAAGCGTTCACATCAAACATTTCAGCAACTTCAGAGATGCTAAAATAAATTTTTTCTATTTCGAAGGTCTTAGACATAATTAGTCGAAACTTTGGTTTGCGTTGGCAGCACGCTGCAATACCTCTTCGTATTGCTCCGGCGTAATATCGTTGTAAAAATAAAACGCGGGATCTACTTTTTCACCGTTTCTAACAACTTCATAATGGAGGTGAGGACCAGTAGATGAGCCCGTATTGCCTACAAGCCCTATCAATTGGCCTCTTCTGACTTTTTGACCTTGAGTAACAATAATTTTACTCATGTGCGCATAACGCGTCTGAAACCCATATCCGTGTTGAATTACAGCGCTATTTCCATAACCCGTTAATACACTTTCTGTTTTTTCAACAATTCCGTCTCCGGTGGCATAAATTTCAGTTCCAATATCTGCTGCGAAATCTAAACCAGCGTGAAGTTTCGCCACTTTGTAAATAGGGTGAATACGATATCCAAATCCCGATGAAATACGCTCGAGATCTTTGTTCGAAACCGGTTGAATAGCAGGTATACTTTGAAGCATAGCGTCCTGTCCGCGAGCCAAAGAGAATATTTCTTCATAAGACTTACTCTGACTCACAAACATTTCTTGCAATTTGCGAATACGGAATAACGTTTCTTGAATCTCATTGTCCGATGCGTAATCGTTATTCGTTTTCGACGATAATCCTGAGAATTTGCGCACATAGGGCTCTGCACCGAAAATGGAACGGTATACCGTTTCATCTCTACGCTCCAAATCAGTTGCAAACAATTCAAGCGTATCAATTTTAGTATTGAATGTTTCAATTTGTGTTTCGAGATATTTAATTTTTTTCTCGAGTTGACTGGTTTCTGGGTCTTTAAAGAACGATGCGTAAAGCACAATCCCTATTCCACCGAGAACAACTCCTGCCAAAACATAGCGCGTTACAATCCAAGCGTAATCACGAATGGTATACGTAATCGCCTCGTAATTGAGGGTATTCGGATTGAAAAAGTATTTGTACTTGAATTTCTTCATGCTTTGCGAATTTACGTCACTTTTTTTAATCGCTTCTTCCCTTGTGAGATGTAAATTTGCGCGCATGATGACAGCTCAAGAGATTCGCCAAATATTTTTAGACTTTTTCAAATCGAAAGGTCACCACATTGTATCGTCTGCACCCATTGTGGTGAAGGGCGATCCTACCCTTATGTTCACCAACGCGGGAATGAATCAGTTCAAAGATTTATTTCTTGGACACGGAACAATTGAACACAAGCGAATTGCGAACTCTCAGAAGTGTCTTCGTGTGAGCGGAAAGCACAACGACTTGGAAGAAGTGGGTGTAGATACCTATCACCACACCATGTTCGAAATGTTGGGCAACTGGTCGTTTGGAGATTACTTCAAGGAAGAGGCCATCACTTGGGCATGGGAGTTATTGACTGAAGTGTACAAGCTTCCGAAAGATAGATTGTACGTAACAGTTTTCGAAGGCGATGAAAAGGAAGGATTGGAATTCGACCATGAAGCTTTCGATATTTGGAAACGCTGCATTGCAGAAGACAGAATTTTAAAAGGAAATAAAAAAGACAATTTTTGGGAAATGGGCGAAACGGGTCCATGCGGTCCGTGTAGCGAAATTCACATTGATATTCGCTCTGATGAAGAGCGCGCGAACGTTGATGGGAAAGCGCTGGTGAACGATAGCCATCCACAAGTGATTGAAATCTGGAACAACGTGTTCATGCAATTCAATCGCAAGTCAAGCGGAGAGCTAGAACCCCTTCCAAACAAACACGTAGATACCGGAATGGGCTTCGAGCGTTTGTGCGTTGCCCTTCAAGGAAAACAATCGAACTACGATACCGATGTGTTCTCGCCATTGATTGAACGCATTTCGAAAATATCTGGTGTTGCTTATACGCGCACCGATTCAAAACAAGACATTGCCATTCGCGTTATTGCAGACCACGTGCGCGCTGTGTCATTCTCTATCGCAGACGGGCAACTTCCTGCAAGCGGTGGAGCGGGATATGTGATTCGTAGAATCTTACGCAGAGCCATCCGTTACGGATACAGTTTCTTAAATAGAAAAGATCCATTCATTTTTGAATTGGTAGATGTCCTTGCAGCAGAGATGGGCGGTTTCTTCCCTGAAATTGTTTCAAACAAAGATTTGGTGAAGCGCGTCATTCGTGAAGAAGAAGAAAGCTTCTTGCGCACGCTCGACAAAGGCATTCAATTGTTAGATGATCACTTAAGCAAAGGTGCTGAAGTGTTAGATGGAAAAACAGTTTTTGAACTGTACGATACTTTCGGATTTCCCTTCGATTTAACATCGTTGATTGCTTCGGAAAAAGGAGTGGGCGTGGACGCTGCAGGATTCGAAGAAGAATTAGCGAAGCAAAAAGAACGCAGCCGCAGTGCTACGAAATTAGAGACCGACGATTGGGTTGAATTGGAAGCAGGAGATCCAGCATTTGTCGGTTACGATTCATTGGAATGCGAAACGAAAATTCTGAAATACAGAAAGATTAAAGCAAAAGGAAAAGAGAGTTTTCAATTGGTGTTGAGCAACACGCCGTTCTACGCCGAAGGCGGTGGACAGGTTGGAGACACGGGAGTTTTGAAAACCATTAACGAGAGCATTGCTGTCATAGACACCAAGAAAGAAAACAACTTGAGTGTTCATTTTGTAGAGCAACTTCCGGAAAATGTGAATGCTACTTTCAATGCTGCAGTTGATAAAAGCAAACGCGAAAGCTCACAACGCAATCACAGCGTAACGCACTTGTTGCACGAGGCACTTCGTGAAGTATTGGGAACACACGTAGAGCAAAAAGGATCGTTGGTGAATGCTGAATATTTGCGTTTCGACTTTTCGCATTTCGCGAAAATGACCGACGAAGAACTGAAGCAAGTAGAACAATTGGTGAACAGCCGCATTCGCGCAGCTTTCTCGTTGAATGAAAATAGAAACGCCACCATGGACGAAGCGAAAGCACAAGGTGCCATGATGTTGTTTGGTGAAAAATACGGGTCAACAGTTCGCGTGATTCAATTCGGAAACAGCGTTGAATTGTGCGGAGGAACGCACGTTCAAAAGACCAGCGATATTCGTTCATTCCAGATAACTTCGGAAGCTGCGGTTGCTGCAGGTATTCGAAGAATTGAGGCCATTACAGCCGATGCAGTTGATGCCTTGTTGGAAGAAGAACGAAATGAATTGGAAGCCGTTCGCGCCTTGGTGAAAAACAAAAATGCAAGCAAAGCAGTAGAAGATTTGATCAGCAAATTTTTTGTCTTGGAAAAAGAATTGGACGCTTTGAAGCACGAGAAAGCCATGCAAATGAAAGGCGTGTTGAAAGAAAAGTTCGAAGAGAAAAATGGAATGAGTGTATTAATTGATCAAGTAGATTTAGACGCGAATGCAATCAAGGATATTTGTTTCCAATTGAAATCAGAAATTCCGAATGCCTTTATTTTATTGGCGAATGTGCAAGGCGGAAAGCCAACCATTTCATTGGCTTTAAGCGATTCCTTGGTGAACGACAAGAAATGGAATGCTGGACAGTTGGTTCGTGAATGGGCGAAAGCCATTAAAGGAGGTGGGGGCGGACAGCCGTTCTTCGCAACCGCAGGAGGAAGCGATGAAGCAGGATTGCCTGCGGCATTGCAATTGGCAAATGATTTTATATTAAATTCGCACTAACTATTAAAAACTAGAAAAATGAAAAAACTGTCAATTTTATTCGCTGCATTTGCAGTTGTTATGTTAGCTTCTTGTGGGAAATATGAAGATGGTCCTGGATTTTCACTTCGTTCTAAGACTTCGCGTTTAGCAGGCACTTGGACTCTTACTGAAGTGTTTCAAGGTTCTGTTGATATCACAACTAGCTTTACATACGGAGGAACCATTGAAGCGATTTTCGATAATGATGGCGTTTACACAAACACTTATGACTACGTCACTCCTTTTGGGCCGGTAAGTGGTTCTGTCAGCGGAACATGGGATTTTTCCGATGACAAGACTTCTTTGTTAGTTACAAATGGCAGTGGTGACATTCAATCATCGAAAATTCTACGACTAACAAATAAAGAATTGTGGTTAGAGCAGTCAGATTCTAACGGAGGAACTTACGAAGTACACTACTCTGCGAAATAATCATTGCGAATTATAAAATGAAAAGACTTCTTCGGAAGTCTTTTTTTATTCCTTCTTTTTTACAAACGCCGCCCTAGAAAGCGGAACATACGATTCCTTTTCACCCAATTGAACTTGTTTATCGCCTTCAATTATTCTGTGCGAATAATGCGCCAATTGTCCTGTTTCAACACAGATAGCGTGAACCTTAGTCACGTATTCAGCAATGGCCAACAAATGCGGCATAGGCCCAAAGGGCTTGCCCGTGTAGTCCATGTCTAATCCCGCAACAATAACGCGAACACCCATGTTGGCCAATTGATTGCAAACTTCCGGAAGCCCATCATCAAAGAACTGCGCTTCATCAATTCCAATCACTTCTGCAGTAGAAGCAAGCAATAATATTTGAGATGAATGTTCAACAGGGGTAGAGCGAATAGTTGTTCCTACATGACTAACCACTTCCTCTTCGCTATAGCGAACATCTAATTTCGGTTTGAAAATTTCAACGTTCATTTTCGCGAATTCGGCGCGTCTTAAACGACGAATCAACTCTTCTGTTTTTCCAGAAAACATAGACCCGCAAACGACTTCTATCCAGCCGGCACTTCTTCCTCTATTTACGGTGTTTTCTAAAAACATAATCTTCAAAGATAACGATTCTGTGAAAGATGTTTTACAAGATCTTGCAGAAGGTCTACGAAGTTCTATGAAGGTCTTTCAGAAGGTGCTACGCAAGGTCAGATGAAGGTCGCTGCGCGAAGCGTCCTTGCAAAGCACCTTTCGAAGAACCTTGTAACACACCTTTCGAAGAACCTTGTCACACCTTCCTTCGGTCCTTCCTATTAATCGTCAAAGCATACTGAATCATAAACCCTCTCGGCGCCTCTGGCTTCGCAGGACGAATGGTGACAAAGGCATTCGTAAGATTGGTAATTTGAAGGGTAATGCGATGTCCGTTTTTCATGTAGCCACCGCGGATGTCTATGATGGTTGAAGGCCCGCCATTTTCTTTTCTGTATTGAGCCAATCCAGGGACGAACACAACGAATACAGAGTCAACTTTCTCCATATAGCTGTATGCCCTTATTCCTGCTCCAATGGTGAATCCTTCTGGCGATTGTGCATCTATATTGAACTTGCCCATGTGGCGATAGCGGTATTTTAAAATAGGCGTTTCTGGCCCGCGTTCGTCGGCAGCAAATGACTGAATGGCGTATTTCGTATAGGGCAAGAGCGACTTCAATTCAGGGGCAACGTCCAAGTCAACTGGAGAGATATACGTGTACCCTCCGCCGAGATTGACCTTCCAATCTCCTATGTAACTGTCGCCATTGAGTGAAAGTTCAATCCCACCAATTTGCGCTTCGGTAATGTTAATGCTCTTGAATCCAAAACCTAAAAGCGGGTCGTTCATGGTGCCCCATTGATCGAAAGAAAACTCGAGTAAGTTTTTGTATCGCGTTAAGAAAAGGGCAACATCCGCAGATGCATTCCATTCACCAATTTTTATTTTTTGCTTCACGCCAATTTCCGCTCCCCAGCCTTGTTCTGGAAGTAGATTGGGATTGGGGTAAATGCGAATGATGTCGAGATTGGTATTTATGAAGCGTTCAACCGGAGAAGGAAAACGAAATCCTTGTCCGAACGAAGCTCGAAGAAATGTGTTCTTCCCTGCCTCGTAGTTTATACCTGCTCTTCCCACGGGAAGCGATCGCACAACCATGGCATCTAATCGGAACAGTTCCATTCGCGCTCCTGCACTAAATTGAAACTTCTTCCACGGCTGATCGAACTGAACATACGTGCCCGCGAAGTTCCCGTCGTGTCTTCCACCAAAACTTCCATCGTCGAAGAAGAATTGCGAAGCACTCAATCCAGCAACCAAGGTTCCTTTCGATTGGGTTTTGTGTTGAAATTGGTAATCGGCGCTTATTAAGTTCGTAGCCGGATACCAATCTTTTCCGCCTACTTGAAGGGTGTAATAATATCTACCGCGAAGGGTGTGCTTATTCGCTTTTTTATCGAAGGCCGTGAACCACGGATCTATGTTGGCCCATAGGTCGTTTAAGTATATAAGAGTCGTTGTGCTGTATGGTAAATAAGAGTCGGCACCGGTTCCTTTCCACATAAAAAAGAATCCTTGTTTTTGATGCATGATGTTTCCATCTATACCCGCGCTTCTTCTTCCGTTCTTCCAAATTTTTCGTGTTCGAAAAGAGATACGTTCGCGGTCCTCGTATTCGCCATTCAACCAGCCCACACTGCGCAATACATTTCCACCTACAACCAAATCAATTCCGTTCTTCAGACGCTCTTTGTGACGGAATTGCAATCCACTCTGGT
>JBIKVX010000061.1:0-9217 GCA_044356625.1 Flavobacteriales bacterium
ATTTCCGTGATGGAACAAAGTCATCAGTTCTCTGCATCTAGATTAACCTATACAGCTGACCTAAGCGGATGGCACCACTGCGCTGTTGTATATACCTCGAACAATTTCGAACTTTTCATAGATGGTATTTCGGTGGGCACACGATTAAACGGTTCGAACTATGCAAACAACAACTTCGGAGTTCCTTTAACTGTGGCTTTCCGTCCGAATCTTGGAAATTCTTATCCGGCTTTAAGTGGAGTAGACGCTGACCCGAATGACAGTTTCCTAGGGCAACTTGATGAATTTCGAGTTTGGAAAATAGCTCTTACAGCAGCTGATGTGAATGCGATTTACAATCGCAAATTAATTTCAGCAAACATGCAGAATGTAATTGTGCACATGCCTTTTGATATGGGTACGCAGGCAAACTTCAGCACCATACCTTCAAGTCCGGCTATAACTATTCCAGCGCCAGGAACTGGATCAGGGGTTACGTTCCCGTCTGCTGTCATTCCTCAGATTGGAACTTTCGCGGGAACTACTTTACCTGCAGCTGTATACAATCTGTTTATGGTTGGTTATGTATGGAACGACGGCACCATTGGCGACACGCTTATTGTCTCTCCAACAGGAGCATCGACCACCTATACCTGCTCGGCAACAGCAGGAACATCCAATGCAAGTTCTACTGTAACAATCGCGATATCTGCACCGACAGCAAGTATCTCCAGCAACAATCCGCTTGTATTTTGTGCCGATACATCAGCGACTTTAACAGCCAATGCAGGAACCGCCTATCTATGGAATACCGGCGACACGACCTCGTTCATTACAGTTGACACCACTGGCATTTATAGTGTTGTCGTTACCAACGCAGACAACTGTAACGCAACATCTGCAGGAACCTCGATCACGGTTAACCCTCTACCAACCCCAATAATTACTCCTTTATCTGCCACTACTTTTTGCGAAGGTGATAGCGTGCTTTTATCGAGTAGTCTTGATTCAATTTACTTTTGGAATACCGGCTCAACAGATAGCGTTCTAGTGGTTAGTGCGTCGGGGGATTATACGGTGACGCTTACGAACTCTTACAACTGTTCTGCGACTTCAGATACCCTGTCCGTTTTAGTTAATCCGAATCCGATTGCTACAATACTTGCGAGCGGCCCACCTTCGTTTTGCGATGGAAGTGAAATCCAATTAACTTCAACCAATGGAATGCCCACCTGGTCAACAGGTTCAAACGACACGACGATAACAGTCATTCAGACCGAAATAATTGAGCTTTTGGTTACAAATGAATTTGGATGCACAGACACAGATTCATTGGGCATTATTGTTTACGAATTACCTGTAGTTACTGCAGCTGCTGACACGACGGTTTGCATATCCAACGGACCTTTCGCATTGAGTGCGACGCCAGCACTTGGAAGTTGGACTGGTTTAAATGTCTCAAATGATACATTCGTCCCTACAACCGAAGGAACATTCGGTTTTCAATATTCATTTACAGATGGAAATGGATGCACCAACATTGACTCAACTTACTTCACCGTTGCTATTCCACTTCAAATGACAGCTGGACCGGATGTTTCTGTGTGTATGCCAAGTGATATGATAGACCTTGCGGCTAGCGCATCTCCTGTTGGGGGGCTTTGGAGCGGGTTCGGAGTAACTGCTGAAGGCACCGTGATTCCTATTCTTTCTGGAAGTTATGCTTACACCTATTCCTTCCAAGATCTTTGCGCGACAACGGACACTGTTTATGTAAATTCATACGATGCTCCTGCGCCGCCTGTAATTGGCGGAGAATTGTTCATCTGTAAAAACGTTCCTTCTCCCCTTTGGTCGAATTATGTAGGTGGAAATGTGTGGACCACCAGCGACCCTTCGGATACCATTTACATCATTGACGCTGGAACTTACGGAGTAACCTATACCGATAATAACGGTTGCTCGTCATTCTCTGAAGTTGTTGTTCAACAATATCCTGAACCACAAATACCGGCTATTTCAGGAGAACCGAATGCTGTTTACAACAACACGTATTCCTACGCCGTAGCATCACTTCTGGATTACACCTACAATTGGACTGTCACAGGAGGCACTATTGTTTCTGGGCAAGGAACGAATGTGATTGAAGTTGTTTGGGATCAATTCATCACCGGAGTTGGTGAAATACAAATGACCTGGACAAATTCCTACGGTTGTGAAAGCACGCAATTTTATGCTGTGAGCGTAGATGTTTCTGTTCAAGAGATATTCGCTTCCAACTTGAAAATTTATCCCAATCCAACACGCGACCTCGTGAACATTCAATGGGATTTCATGAATGAAAACACTTACCTAACCGTATTTGATAACACGGGGAAATTACTTTCAACGCAGAAGCTAAACAATCAAACGTTGCACATCCTTGATTTAAGCGGATACGAAAACGGCGTTTATCAATTGCGATTAAGCAATGAAAACGCCGTAATAGTTAAAGCAATAGCAGTAACTCGCTAATTACGCGTTACGTCCCACTGCATTTAAATCTTCGAATGCTTGCTTTAAGCGAGCTACAAATTCCTTTTCTCCTTCACGTAACCAAACGCGTGGATCGTAGAATTTCTTGTTTGGCTTATCGTCGCCGTCTGGATTTCCAATTTGATTTTGTAGATACGCTGCCTTGCTTGACATGTAGTTGCGAATACCAACCATGTATGCGTATTGCATATCGGTATCGATATTCATCTTCACTGCACCGTATGATATGGCTTCGCGAATCTCTTCACGAGAAGAACCGCTTCCTCCGTGGAAAACGAAGTTTACTGGTTTCGCTCCTGTGTTGAATTTATTCTGTATGAACTCTTGTGAGTTGTTCAATATAATTGGAGAAAGCTTAACGTTTCCTGGCTTGTATACTCCGTGAACATTTCCGAAGGCTGCAGCTACCGTGAAGCGGTTCGAAACCGTGTTCATGTGTTCGTAAGCATAAGCTACTTCTTCTGGCTGCGTGTATAGTTTACTGCTGTCAACATCGCTGTTGTCAACGCCATCTTCCTCTCCACCTGTAACTCCCAATTCAATTTCAAGTGTTACTCCCATTTGAGTCATTTTCTTGAAGTATTCAACGCTCAATTCTATATTTTCATGAAGTGGCTCTTCTGAAAAATCGAGCATGTGTGAGCTGAATAATGAACGTCCTGTTCTTTCGAAATGCGCCATACCATGCTCAAGCATACCATCCATCCAAGGGAGTAAATTCTTCGCGCAGTGGTCTGTATGCATAATCACAGGAACACCGTAAGCCTTAGCCATTAAATGAACGTGATGTGCACCGCTTACAGAGCCAAGAATAGCAGCTTCCTGATTTTTATTGTCAAGTGCCTTACCGGCGTAGAAAGCTCCGCCTCCATTGCTGAATTGAACCACCACTGGCGAATTCAGGTCGCGTGCGGTTTCAAGAACTGCGTTCACACTGTTTGTTGAAATTACATTTACTGCTGGCAATGCGTAGCCGTGTGCTTTTGCATCGTTCAACACTTCGGTAACTTCGTCACCGGATAATACTCCTGCTTTAAATTTCATGATTTTATATTGAAGTTGTAAAAGTAATGTGATTAGATCCGCCCGCTACGTGATAAATGCTACGAGCGTAGCTCAATTGGAACTTTTTAAAGTTGACAGTTGTTCCGAACGAGAGTCCAGCAGTCGCTGGTCTATTCGGAATTGAAAGTTCTTTTCTTTGACGATAATTGTAACCTAGTCCAACGCGCACATTGCTTCCGAGAATAATTTCAGTTCCTATGACTAGGTGACGCATAAGCAAATCTCCGAACTCCCATGTTCTGTCCTCCACTGGCAAACCGGTTAAAGGATCAACGATAACTGTTGCATTTGGATCGGTGTATTTTACGTTCCATTTCTGCACATTTTCATAAGCGATGTGAAACAAGAACGGTGAGTTTTTTGGACGTTTGCTAATTCCTATTTGAAGTTCTAGTGGAAGTTTCTCTCTTGAGTTTTCGCGATAAGTTACAAGTTGCATTCCCACATTTTTCAGAACGAAACTCGCCGAAAAATTCTTTCTTGGCTGGAAGTAAGTAGCAGCAGCATCTATAGCCACTCCATAGGAATAATAGGTATCGAAAACAGAATAAAGATTTTTTAGATTAAGTCCCACGCGCCAAAGCGAATCAACCTTGTAGGAAGCACCAAGGGTTAATGCGTATTCGTTTGAAGAGAACGTTCCAAGGTCGTTTCCTAATCCATCGAGTCTAGCGCTTGTGCCGTATCCGAAGTATTGGAGTGTCCCTGCGAAAGCGAATTTGCTTTTTGTCGGATGGTATCCGAAAGAGCTATACCCGAAATTCGATTGTCCAAAATAGCGCACGTAGCTCATGGCGAGTTTTCGATCCATGAGCGAATCTATTAAAGCTGGATTGATGGCGGCCGTATTGATATCACTGGCACAAAGGGCTATTGCATTGCCGCCAATTGCCGCAACGCGGGCTGAGCCGAAAACATTGATTCCAGAAAAAACAGTGGTGCCCGCTTGCGCGAAGCTGCAAAGTGAAGCTGCGCAAAGGACAAAAGTGAGGAGTTGCTTTTTCATGATTCAGGCATGCAAGTAACGAAATAGTTCTGAATATATTTCACAGCTTACTTTGCTTTTTCTTTCAGAAGAGCTTTGTCTATGACTTCGTACATGTCTGTGACGAAGTGAAACTTCAAACCTTTCAGGTAGCGCTCATCGATCTCATCGATGTCTCTGCGATTTTTTTCGCAGAGAATAATCTCTTTGATTCCCGCGCGTTTCGCGGCGAGAATTTTCTCGCGAACACCGCCTACGGGAAGGACTTTCCCTCGGAGTGTGATTTCTCCTGACATGGCGAGAAACTTCTTCACTTTACGCTTGGTGAAGGCTGATGCAAGCGCCGTTAACATGGTAATACCTGCGCTTGGGCCGTCTTTTGGAACGGCGCCTTGAGGGACGTGAATATGCACATTCGTCTCGTCGAAGACTTTCGCATCCATTTCCAACAAACTCGAATGTGCCTTCAGATATTCAAGCGCAAGCGTTGCACTTTCCTTCATGACATCACCCAAATTTCCCGTTAATGTGAGTTTTCCTTTTCCTTGAGTTAAACTCGATTCAATAAATAATATATCTCCTCCCGTTGGTGTCCAGGCTAATCCTGTAACTACTCCGGCTACGTCGTTGTCGACATATCTATCTTTTTCATAGCTCACGCCTAAGGCCTTCGAAACATCTTCTTTCGTTAACGCAGCTTTATATTTTTCTTTGAAGGCCATCTGCTTCGCGCGGTGACGAACCATTTTACCAATGCGTTTTTCGAGCGAACGAACACCGCTTTCATTCGTATATGATTCAATTAAGAATGAAAGGACTTCATCATTGAAAGAAATGTTCTTTTCCGTTAATCCGTTTTCGGTTAATTGCTTCGGTACCAAATGGCGCTTCGCAATTTCTAATTTTTCTTCAAGGGTATATCCGTTTACTTCAATGATCTCTAAACGATCGCGAAGCGCGGGCTGGAGCGTTGATAGCGAATTGCATGTTGCAACAAACATCACCTTCGAAAGGTCATATTCCAACTCAACGAAATTGTCGTAGAACGCGTGGTTTTGCTCCGGATCCAAGACTTCCAGCATAGCAGAACTCGGATCTCCATGAACGCCCTGCCCCATCTTATCTATCTCATCTAGAACAAAAAGCGGATTGGAAGTTCCAACTTTTTTCAAATTCTGAATAATACGTCCAGGCATTGCGCCAATGTATGTCTTGCGATGTCCACGTATTTCCGCTTCATCATGTAATCCACCCAAAGACATGCGCACGTATTTTCTTCCGATTGCTTCCGCGATGCTTTTTCCTAATGAGGTTTTACCAACGCCTGGAGGTCCGTATAGACAAATGATTGGCGATTTCATATCGCCCTTAATTTTCAATACAGCTAAATGCTCCAAAATTCTTTCCTTCACTTTTTCCAAACCGAAATGATCACGGTCGAGTATTTCTTTCGCGTGATGCAAATCGAAATTATCTTGACTGGTTTCACTCCAAGGCAAGTCCAGTAACAATTCAACATAGTTCGATTGCACGCTGTATTCGGCAGCTTGAGAGTTCATGCGCTCTAGTTTTGCCAATTCTTTTTCAAAAGCCAATCGAACATTTTCTGGCCACAACTTCAACTTACCCTTTTCACGCTTGGCGTCAATCTCTTCCTTTTGCGGATTGGCGCCTAGTTCGTCTTGAATCTGCTTAATCTGCTGCGTTAAAAAATACTCGCGTTGCTGTTTCGAAATATCAATGTGAACTTTCTTCTGAATCTCTTTCTTCATTTCGAGCATTTGCAAATCGTTGTGCAATTGTTCGAACACTTTTCTTGCGCGCTCATCTAAATCGGCAATTTCCAAAAGCTCTTGCTTCTTCTCAACGTCGGCCTTCATATTCGATGAAATGAAGTTGGTGAGGAAAGACAATCCGCTAATGTTTTTAATGGCCAATGCTGCCTCGCTTGGGATATCCGGAGAGAGATTTATAATATTCAAGGCATGATCGCGAAGCGATTCGAACAAGGCCTGTTGCTTTTTGCTTTCTGCCTTGTTGTTAGTTTCTTCAAAGGCAGAAACTTGCGCTACAAAGTAAGGATCTGTATTTACCAACCCTTGAATGGAGAAACGCTTTTTTCCTTGAAGGATAACTGTTGTGCTTCCATCTGGCATGCGCAACATGCGAAGAATGGTGGCTTGCGTTCCAATGTGATGAAGGTCTTCAAACGACGGGTCTTCCATGTCAGCGTTGCGCTGTGCAACCACGCCGATGGTCTTTGTCCCAGTATTAGCGTCTTGTATCAAGCGAATGCTGCGGTCTCTTCCAACAGTGATTGGAATAACCACACCAGGAAAAAGAACAGTGTTTCTCAGCGGCAAAATAGGTAACACTTCAGGTGTTTCCTCATTCGCCATATTGTCTTCGTCCTCTGCTGAAATGAGAGGAATATATTCTTGATTGTTTTCTTCTTCAGAAAAAAAATAGTGCTCTACTTCTTTATTCATGCGCCCCAGTTTTCAATGTCAATGCCACTTATTATCCCCTGCCTTTATGACCGAGAAGCAGCTGTTATTTTAAATACATACGCCAATACGGCTCTTTCAGCCGCTGACATTTCCTTGCCGCGGCGGTGCATCATGCGCTCCGCTGTTTGAATGGCTTTGTCTAAGTTGTGTTCTACCACGCCAATTCCCCATGTGAATGAAGGAACACATTTCGGCGGGAAGTCCCCCGCAAATACATTCGCAGCGACACCAATGTAGGTGCCGGTATTGAGCATGGTGTTAATTCCAAACTTCGCGTGATCGCCTACGAGTGCCCCGCAAAAAGTAAGGCCTGTATTGAATTCGTTTCGATCTAAATCATTCGAAATGGAAACGCTACTGTAGTTGTTCTTCAGATTACTGCAATTCGAATCGGCTCCGAAATTCACCCAAGAACCTATGACTGCATTTCCTAAAAAACCATCGTGACCTTTGTTGCTGAACGGATGAAAAACAACATTGGATGTCTCTCCTCCAATTCGACATTCTTCACCGAATGATGAAGGTCCGTAACATTTCGTTCCCATCTTCAACACCGCGTGCTTCCCAATGTATAGAGGACCGCGCAACATACTTCCTTCCATGACCTCTGCTCCTTCATCAATGAATATAGGGCCACTTTCAACATTCAAAACCGCATCGAAAACCTTTGCGGAAGGGTGAATATATAAGTTGTGTCCCTCACCAATTACTCGGCAATATTGACTTGGTGTTGCACTGTTTTTTTTATTTGCTAAAGCGAAATCTGCACGAAGTAAATAATCGTTTACTGAAAATAAATCTGTTATTCCATTTAACCACATGGCTTCTGCCGTCCAAGCGCGATGCTCGAAAGAATCCCAATTCATGTGCAAGCCCTTAGCGGCAACGCATACATCGTGAATAAAAAACGCTTCATTAGGCTGCAAACTTTTGATGGCAGTTACTGCTTCGCTGTTCGGAATGACGCGCGAATTGATATACAACGTCTCTCCAACAGGAATTACTCCGTATAAGTCTTGCAGCGAACTTCTCGTTTGAATAAAAACCGAATCATTTCCGAAAAATAATTTCCAACGTTCTTGAACCGAATACATGCCCGCAAACAAGTCGGCAATTGCACGCGTATGTGAGAGCGGTAAAAATGAATTGACCACGTGGTCTTCGAAAAGTACGATTTGCATATTCTTCAAATTTACGCGCTACGCTTGAATTTCCAACTGGAAATTCCTACCGCAACAATAATCGTAAAGAAGAAATAACACGGAACCAGGTAGCGCTGCTCTATGAATCCGAGCACTCCGCCTAAAACAACAAACAACGCCCATGAAGAAACGAGCCACCAGCGACCTTTCCAATCCTTCAGAATAACTGGAATAAACAGGATTAGCGCGAGCGCATTCACCAAGAGCAACAAGGCGTAAGATCCAATCTTCAATCCTTTTTGAATAATATTCATTTGTGCGAAAGCCGGTCCGGGAATGTTATCAATTCGCGCTGGAAAAAGGAACTGCTTCATCAATCGAAAACGGTTCAACAGATAATAATCGGAAGGATGTTCGTGCATGTACACCGACCTATACTTTCGAGCGCGAGAGACAATTTCATTACCTAAACTGTCTTTCGAAGCTCCTTCCAATTCGTAATAAAAGCGATGGTAGTCTTGCTTCAAACGTTTCATTTCTTCAGCTCCGTAAGCGGTTGTGTAATGACGTTCATTCAATGGCGAAGCGGTGCATCCGTCTTTTGCAATTAAATAATTCGAAGCGGAATTCGGAACCCAAGGCTGACAATCTTCTCCCCAAGCAATCACCAAATCGCGAATGGCAACAAGCTGCTCAGGCATATAACCGTAGCAGGAAGAAAACGAATCGACGAGTGGAATGAAACGGTTCGTCTTGGAATAATTATAGGCCGTCCAGCTTCCAAATGCGAGGGCTATAGGAATTGCGAAAAGCAATGATGTTCTGAAGAACACTTCCTTCTTCAACATTAAAAAATAAAGAACTGGAATGAAGATGATATGTATTTGTCGGAAGAAGATTGACCATGTCAAAAACAAGGAAGCTAAAAAAACAAGCTTCCAATTCAATTCATTTTTGAAACGAATGGCTAAATAAAACGCGAGAATTAAAAATGAATTTCC
>JBIKVX010000278.1:0-2621 GCA_044356625.1 Flavobacteriales bacterium
TTCTAACGAAGTGTATCGATTGAATCTTTCAACTATAGAAGGAGTAGAAAGCGCAAAAATGATTGTTCAGGCAGGAGATATTATTTATGTTGAACCGGTGCCTCAAATCACGAATGAGTTTGTTAAGGATATAGCTCCGCTGGTGAGCTTAGTGTCTTCCACATTAATATTGTTCCTCGTTGTTACGAATTAAGTTATGCGCATAGAGAAGACTGAATTTCGAGACCTGTTGTTGGTTCATTTACCTGTTTTGGGTGATGAACGCGGAAGGTTTCAAGAGACCTTTAGAGAAGCGAATTTCAGAATTGAAACTGGAATGAATATTACGTTTGTTCAGGATAACGAAAGCCTTTCCTCAAAAGGCGTTTTGCGCGGATTACACGCACAAAAGTCACCGAAGTCACAAGCGAAATTGTTACGAGTGGTTAAAGGAAGTCTAATTGATGTTGTCGTGGATCTGCGAAGAACCGAACCAACATTCGGTAAGTGTTTTCAAATTGAATTGAAAGGTGGGGATGGTATTTCTTTGTTTATACCCGAAGGATTTGCACATGGTTTTTATACGCTGGAAGATGAAACAATTGTTCAATACAAGTGCACGAATTATTACGATAAAAATTCTGAAATTTGCTTGAATGCCTTCGATGAAACAGTGAATATTCAATGGCCAAACGGGGAAAGACTTCTTTCGGAAAAGGACAAGGAAGGTCAGTCTATAGCAGAGTTAAGCGACCTCTTTTTTTAATTATTCATTCGAATGTTGAAAGCAACGGTGGCCATGCGCTGGGTAACGTCACCTTCAATAACGTCTCTCAAAATACTAGTTGAAGCCGCCTCTCGTTCAAATACTTCTTTCATATTTCGTACTCGCCCATAAGGAACACCCTTGACTTGTGCCTGAAGTTCAAAATCGAAACAGGATGTTTTTTTAAATTCAATTTGAAGAATATCGAATAGTACGGTTCTGTTTTGCACACGCGCTGTGTTGGAAGTAAATCGAATGTCACGACTCACATCTTCATTGCTGAAAAGGCCACATAATTTCCGAAATTGCTCGTCGCTTCCAATGGCAAGAACAATCCATTTTTCATCTTTCGTTTGAAAGAGTTCTCCATAAGGCGCAATATTCGGATGCAGTGATCCCATTCGCTGAGGAATATTTCCAGTCATGAGAAAGTAACTTGCCTGATTGGCCAAAGATGCAAGTGCTGCTTTTTCAAGCGAGACTTCAACACAAGATCCTTTTCCGTTTTTTGTTTTTTGGATAAGTGCACAGAGAATTCCTTCCTTCAACTGATGGGCGGCTAGCACATCTATAAGGGCTATAGGCATTTTAGTAGGGGCGCCGTCTGCTGATCCATTCATAAACATAAATCCAGTTTCTGCTTGAAGAACTACGTCGTATGCTGCGCGATCTTTCTCGAATTCGAATCCGCGAATAATTCCTTGAATGAGTTGAGGAAATTTTTTCGAAATGAATTCAGCATCGAGTTGAAACTTTTTTGCGTCGTTGCCTTTGAAATTGGTAATCACAATATCTGCTGTTTCCAACTCAGCATGAATTCGAGCGATGTCGACTTCATTCGATAGATCAACAAAATGAATTTCTTTCTTGTAATTGATGGAAGAATAGTAAGAACTGATTTTTTCTTTCGACTCAAGTGGTGTGTGCCAAGTGCGAGTGACGTCTCCATTGGTTTTTGCATTTTCGAATTTCAAAACATGCGCACCAAGCTCAGAGAAGAATGTTCCTACTTGTGGCCCCGCCAAAACTGAAGAGCAATCAACAACTTTTAATCCTTTAAACAATTCCATGAAGTAAAGGTAAAGACTTTACTTTTTCAGAAGGGCTTCCTTGTATTTTTCTAAACATCTGTTTCGTGCAAACGTATGTTCTACAATGGGTAAAGCGTATTCACTCGTGTTGAATTCAGGAACCCATTTTTTAACGTATTCATTCTGCTTGTCGAACTTTTCCATTTGAGAGGTCGGATTGAAAATTCGGAAATAAGGAGCAGCGTCGCAACCGCTTCCTGCTGCCCATTGCCACCCTCCGACATTACTAGCCAAATCAAAATCTAAAAGTTTTTCCGCGAAATATCTTTCTCCCCAACGCCAATCGATGAGCAAGTGCTTCGTTAAGAAACTCGCGACAACCATTCGAACTCTGTTGTGCATGAAACCTGTTTCGTTGAGTTCGCGCATACCTGCATCTACAAGCGGATAGCCTGTTTTCCCTTCACTCCATAATTTGAATTCTTCCTCGTTGTTATTCCATTCAATAAAGTCATACGCTGGTTTGAACGCATGGTCAACTGTATTAGGAAAGTGATAGATTATCATTTGATAGAACTCTCTCCAGATTAATTCATTCAACCATTTTTCATTGGATGTTAAGCCATACAAGACGAGTTCTCGGGTGCTTATTGTCCCGAATCTTAAATGCAAACTCATGCGAGTGGTTCCTGCAATAGCTGGGAAATCACGATGAAGATGATAGTTCTGAATGGCCTCAGTATTCAGATGAATTGTAGGAAAGGAGATCTCTGTTTTTTCAAAACCAATTTGCTCGAGTGAAGGAAAATCAGATGTTTTAGTTTGAAGGAAATTAAATTGAAGTT
>JBIKVX010000279.1:0-2601 GCA_044356625.1 Flavobacteriales bacterium
GGATTTACTTCACTATTGAATTCAAAGGAGAATGACTCGAATGCTTTGTTGTACCAACAAGATAGAACTTTCGTGGCTCACAAATCATCGGAGCAAACTGCTCGTATTGTTGAGTCAAATGCATTAAAGGACACTGTGATATACTTGAAGAAAGATTCGATTGTGTTGAATCGAAATCAATTTTTGAATCAGGTTGCTGAGCACCCTAATTTTCTGATTGTCGATGGTCAAAAAATAGACGTCGTCGATACGCATGCGTCTTTGCGTTATCAGAATAATTCAGCCCTAACAAAACTGTCTCTTACCTTGTCGAATTTAGTTTTTAGCAATGAACTTTTTGCAGGACACTTTTCGATGTATGGAGTTTTGAAAAAAGACACACCCACCAGTTATGGCATAAGTTTTAAAAATTTAGTTTATTCATTTGTTCCTTCATCGCTGGTAAAGCAGAGACCTGAAGATGCTTATACGTATTATTCGAAGCAGATGAAGTTTCGAGGTTCTCAAGGATTTACGATTAATTACATCACCGCTTGGTATTTGAATTTTTCATATTTCGGCTTACTACTGGGGCCTTTGTTTTTAGCTGCGTTGGTTTTGTTGCCTTTTTATTTTTCTCGAAAATTAACTTCGAATCAAGGTCAATTGTTTTCCGTGCTTGCCCTATGTGGAATAACAGGGTTTGCGGCAATGATGGTTCGTTCAGGCCCTGAATCGTTCAAGGCATTGTTGTATGAAAGCGTAATTATCCCGATTTTTGTAGTTGCAATTGGAATGTTTGCCACTCGTTTTTTAGTTGAATTAAAATCGCGTTTATGGAAGGGAAGAAATTGAAAATACTGCATGTGATTCCCTATCATCCCGCACCTTACGCGTTCATTTTTGCAAAAAGGCAAGTTGAAGACTTAACGGAGTTGGGACATGTGAATAGTGTTTTTCATTTCAATACGAGCTTTTCAATACGAGGGTTTTTTCAGCAATTAAAGTCGTTGAAGGCTCAAGTAAAACAATTCAATCCCGATATTATTCATGCGCATTACGGAACCATAAATGCCTTTTTTGCTTCGCGAATTTCCGGGATTCCTTTGGTAGTCTCTTTCCACGGAAGCGATATTAATTTCACCCGTGATGTCCATTGGCTTCGAGAAAAATTAGGGAAGATACTCAGCGCAAAGGCTGCTCAATGCGCCAATCAGATTATTTGTGTGAGTGAAAAGCTCCAAGATAATCTTCCTTCAGGAAAGGAGAAGTCTACGGTTTTAGCCTCAGGAATTAATACACGAATGTTCCATCGAATAGACATGGAAGTTTGTAAGCAAAAATTAAATTTAGATTCGAACAAAAACTATGTTTTTTTTAATGCGAACAATCCTGTTGTAAAGCGATTAGATATTGCTGAGGAAGTTGTTTCACAACTTCGCGACTTGCAGGTTGAACTTCTTTCGTTAAATGGAAATGTTGAACCCAATGAGATTCCGTTCTATTTGAATTCTTGTGTAGCTTGTCTGCTTTGTTCAGACAGTGAAGGAAGCCCAATGGTCGTTAAAGAGGCTATGGCTTGCGCGCTTCCCATTGTTTCAGTAGACGTTGGAGATGTTCGCGAGCGTATTCAAGGCGTTGAAAATTCCTATATTGTTCCTCAGGATGCGACGGAAATTGCAAAAAAAATCAGACTGCTTATTTCCTTGAATAATCCGAAAACCAATGGGCTTGAAGTCCTAAGAGATCAAGGGTTAGATTATTTGAGTGTTGCAAATCAATTGGAAAACATCTACTTTAAGGCCTTACAAACTTCCAAGTAATGAGTTCAGAAAAAGCGAATGTAAGAATTGCCGTGGCTTACCATTTGTCGTTAAGTCTCATTACGCTTATGCTTGCGGTAGTGCCAAAGTTGGTTGCTATTGGATTCGTTGTCATGTTTATTATTTGCTTATCGGGATTCGTTAAAAAGCAATTCACGCTTAAGATGAACGCGGTGCTTTTGGCTTATGTGTGTTTCTATCTGTTGTATCTCGTTGGAATATATTTCACCAATGACCTGCCGAACGCCATGAAGGTGCTTGAATATAAGTTGTCATTTGTGCTCATCCCAATTCTCTTTGTCTTTCGCCCGAATTTCAATATGAAAATTTCCTATCCCATTGTTGGATTGGCTATAGGAATTGTCTGTATATCAATAGCGGGATTTGTCAAAGCAATAGCGGCATTTCAATTAACCCACAATGGACTGGTTTCTTTCACTTCGAGTAATATATGTATCGACCATCCGACCTATTTCGCTGCATTTACCTTGGTAGCGATGGGAGGAATGTGGTATTTATATAAAAAGGGAAATTCAGGTTTTACACTTTTGAAAGTGATGCCTTACTTGCTTTTCGGGGGTTTAATGATTATGCTGAGTTATTCCATTTCTGCCATACTATTTTTAATGCTTGTGATCGCTTTTTTAATATTCAAGTGGATCTATCAGAGATTCAACAAATTTGTTGCTTTTGCAATTATTGTTTCGGCTCCTGTATTTATTTATTTCGTTGTTACAAATACGCCTGCGCTGAAAGATGAGGTGGATAATTCAGCTAAGGCTTTTGGCGAATATGTTTC
>JBIKVX010000280.1:0-2590 GCA_044356625.1 Flavobacteriales bacterium
CGTTTCTTGATCGTCGGGAAGCGCGGGGAAAAAATCAAGACCTGTTGCTTTTTCAACCTCATCAATACTCACTGCAAATGAAGTTAAAGCAGACGAGGAAGATGCATTCGGAAGAATGAATCCTATTGCTTTTATTTCAGGTTGCGTGTAGTCTAAAATGACTTTGTAATAATAGTTTGGAATGGAAACACGATTGCCTCCGATGGTCGGAAGTCCGGATGTAAGAACAGGACCTGTTACAATATAAATAGATGAATTGTCTATCGCCCATGAACGCATGAGTTCCTCTAATCGTTTCCATACACCTCGGTTAAATCCGGGCAATTGCGGACTCATATTGCTGAGGTAAAAACTTTCTTTCATCGTAATAGCAGACCACCCCATATCGGCAGCGGGTGCTAAGTGTCCTTTGTCGTATCCAGATTTTAAATAGTCGCTATTTTCTGCAGTTCCAGTTGTAACAAATGGATCGACAAGAAACTTGTCGGTACGTTCGAAGATGCTGTTCGTTTCTTCTTTGGTTAGTTCATACGCAATCCATTTCGCTTGCTCATGTTCTTCCGAATAAACGAAAGAGTATCCCGTGTGTGATATTATTTTTTCGTTGGGAAGAACAGCAGGATATTCAAGATGGGTGATGTTTTCAGTTGGAATGATTTCTTCCTTTTGTTCTTCTTGTTTCGATTCTGTATTTGAAATAACTGGAGCACTGCTCGACTGAAACGCATAAACAATCACAACGACCAAGCAGAGTAGGGCGATGAGTATGAGAATTCTTCTTGATCTATTTGGACTGCTCATATTAATTTTATTATTCGTTTAATCCTTTGCCATTGAAGATGGCTTCCATGTTCTTTTCAATACGAGATAGGCGAGTAGCAGATTGTTTGGCTTGACTGAAATGTAAGAGGTAGCCGCGTTGTCTGCCTGGAGTGAGCTTTTCAAAAGCTGTTTTAAGTTCAGGTAATTCTTTGAATTTGGTATTCAATTCTTCAGGTATGGTATAGTCTGAAGTTTTTTTTGCTTCAATTTTAGCTCCTGACTTTTCAATTTCGATTGCCTCGAAAATATAACTGAGTATGTTTCTTTTCAGTTTGAGAATCTCTTTGGTATTTGTAAATCGAAGTTGTCTTCCTGTATTCGAGTTTTCAGTTGGCTGAGCCAAAATGTTATCAGTATCACTTAGCAAAGCTCCCTTGAAAAACATAATACTCGAATATTCTTTGAAACTGCCCAACATGAAAATGTTTTTCTTCTTGAAGGTATATGCAGGAAATCCCCATTTAACTTCTTCTTCTAATCCCGACTCTAACGCTATTCCTCTAAGCGCTTTCATTTCTGAATTGCGAATAATGATTCGACATTGCGGGGTGCCGACGAGCTTGCATCTTCCGCAGCCTTCGGCGAGAATGGTGTTTACTTGAGGGTTCATGTATCAAAGATACGAATGTGCTTTGCACGAATGTCTTTTAGACGAATGTTCTTCGAACGAATGCCTTTGGCGATTGAGCTAATTAAAACTCAGGAACTCCAATTGTTCTTGGAGCTTTTTCCTTTTTCTTTTCAATGGTATAGAAATACGCGAATTGGAAAACCCAAGCGTCGTTCTTTTTCGTTTTAAGATTGCGGTAAAGTGTTCCAATTTGAATTTCATGGTTGTTGGGTAAATTGAAGTTCAGCCCAAAGCCGTAGCGCATTTCAGTCACAGCACCCGATGTTACAGCAACGCCGTTTACGAGCTGGTAATATTCATTTGTTCTCAAAAAGTTCTCGGTACTCAAAACCGGTGTCATTCTTTTTAAGCCGATGTGTAGGTCTAGCGATAATCGGTTTCTCCAAAAAATCTGTTCCCGTTTGTACTTGAAGAATTCCTTTTGGTATTGTGAAGTATATTTCAAACTTGATTTCGCTTTTGATTTAATTGTTCTCAAAATGTCCCAAGAGAATCCAGCCGCAAAGCGATGTCCGTATGTATTAACTTGATTATCCAAATAGAAAAAATCATTCGGCATCCATGTCCTTCTGTATGCAGCCAGAATTGAAAATGGTTTAGCAATATCATATTTCAAGCGCGCAGTGAAGAGCGTTTTCGAATAAAGTTTTTCAGAAACATTCCAACGGTATTGTCCTGAAAGCGTAGCAGAAAATCGCTTAGTAGGTTTGATCTTTATGCCTATTTCATTTCGATTGAAAAAATCGTTTTGTGACCAAGCTAGACTTGGTAGGACCAGCAATAGTAATAGAGTAATTCGTTTCATTAATGCTGAATGAAAAGGTTTCCAACTTCAACAACACTTCCATCTGCAGTAATTTCAATTGCTTGACGAACAGGAATGGTGTATTCTTGTGTGGCGCTGTCTTTCGATAAGACGTAAACAGAATACTTTCCAATTTGAAGATTACGGAAAGAGAAAGCTCCGTTAGCTCCTGTCTTCGTTGATTCGTCATAAAATTCATTTTCGCCGTAGCACAAGTAAACGCGCATGTCAGTCATTGGAGTTTCAGTGCCGATACTTCCCACTTGTCCCTGATTCGAAACATCAACGAAGAAAGATGTTGTAACATCATCTGGATCAGGAATGTTTCCCAT
>JBIKVX010000281.1:0-2589 GCA_044356625.1 Flavobacteriales bacterium
TTCCCTTGTTGTCGCGCATATAATACACGCCCGTTGCTTTGGGAAGCTTATCTATTGTGTCTTCTGGAAGGTGATGCGGCAAATACGCTTCAGCACTTCCTCTTCCTAGCATGGAATTCACACCATCTAAACCAATCTCTTCAATAACCTTGTCGAACAACTCTGCGGTAGCCTTGGTATCGCCCATGGCGCGGTGTGCGCTGGTGTTGGTAATGTTCAGTTCGCGACACAAATTATCGAGGCCGTAACGGGTCATGTCTGGAAACGCTTTACGCGCCAAACGAATCGTGCATAAACGCTGTGGAGTCCAGGCATAGCCAATGGCGTTGAACTCTTGCTTAATGAAATTAAAATCGAAGTTTACGTTGTGCGCCACGAATACCGCGTCTTTCAGCAGGTCGTAGATTTCATCGGCAACATCTTCAAAAATCGGAGCCCTCTTAAGCATTGCATCTGTAATACCCGTGAGTTGTACTACAAAAGGAGGAAGTCTTTTTTCAGGATTGATAAGGGTTTGGTATGCATCAACGACCTTTTGTCCGTCGTGCAGTAGAATAGCAATTTCAGTAATGCTACCTTGCTCAGCTCTTCCGCCGGTCGTTTCAATATCTGTTATTGCGTACAACATCTTTTCTCCGTGGCCCCGAATTTCGGCTTATTTTTGAAGACAATCACTCATTGTTATGAAAAAAAGTTTCTTGTTCATATCTCTTTGCTACTTCACAGTAGTGTTTACCCAATGCATGGCTCAAGATCGCGACGAGCGCAAAGGATTTCGCTTCGGGCTGAATATGGGCATGTACTTCCCTTCGAAGGTTTCCGCGAACTATTACAACGGAAGCGGTTTCTACAACAACAACATTGATCCGAACGGGGTGCGCATGTATAGCATTGAAGATCGTTTAAATCTTACACCACAGGAGACGCAGTACATTACTTCGTACTTCAACGCAACCGGGTTTCAATTTCCGCGCGATGCGTATCCTACCGCTATGCGCTATAATGGCGGATTCAACATTGGCTTTCAGACGGCTTATGACTTCAACAACAAGTCTTCACTTATTTTCGATTTGAATGTCTGCAAGGTGAAGGCGAACGACAGGTTCACCATGCAATTGAATGGCACTTCTGCCCAACAGAATGGACAAACCGACATTCGTATTTTCGATATTCAAGGAAATGAACAGCGCTTGCAGCTTGGCTTAGGATACAGAACAGGGTGGGCGTTAAGTGGAAACGGATTGTACTTCATGCAGTTTGGAGGAAGTATGTTGGGGACAAAGGTGATTAACAACGTTGCTATTCTCCCAGATCGAAATTACGAATTAATTATTGGTGCCGCGAATCCCGCACAGATGATCAACTACCAACCGCAAACCGGCATCGGCTTCGGATATTATTTCAGTACTGGATTTTTCCTTCCGTTAGGAGAACACAAAAACGCCGAGCTTTCGCTGGCGTTCGCCAAAGACAAGATTATATTAAATGCAAATGAATTCAAAGGGTGGAACAAAATGCTCACCTTCTGTTTTTCTATTTAAGTTGAAACGAATCAGCATCGTTCAATGCCGAGAACTTTTCGCGAAACGCGTTCAATTCTTCCAACGATAATTCTGTGGTATACTCTCCGCGGAAGTTCACAATGGCTGAATCTCCGCTGTAGGCGTGTCCGTTTTCATCTTCCCCAATTCGATTCACACCAATAACGTAGGCTACGTTTTCTATGGCGCGAGCTTTCAACAAAGTCTTCCAGACTTCGGCGCGAACGCTCGGCCAATTCGCGACATATATCATTAGATCGAATTTCGGAATTCCCTTTATCACTTCATTTCGCGTCCACACGGGAAAGCGCAAGTCGTAACAAATGTTCAGCAGAATATTCCATCCGCGCCATTCCACCAGGCACTGCTCCCCGCCTGCTTCGTAGTGTTTGTGTTCACCTGCAAAAGAGAACAAATGGCGTTTGTTATACGTGGAAACTTCTCCGCTTGGACGAACAAAAAATAAACGGTTGTAGGCCTTCCCTTCCTCGCGTACAGAAAGACTTCCAACGATAGCGGCGTTCAATCTCGCAGCTTCTTCCTTCATCAATGCAACACTCGGAAACTCGCTGTTCACAAGCTCTTCAGACACTTCTGTGTTCATGGTAAAACCCGTAGAAAACATTTCAGGAAGGACAATCAGATCCCATTGATTGGGTTGTTGTTGTTGAAGAAGCGCCTTGAAATGCGCGCGGTTTTCTTCTTGATTTTCCCAATGCAGGAACGTTTCGAGTAGTAGTGACTTTAGTTTCATTTGCATTCGAAGTTATGTGAAATAATAATAAATCAAGTATCTTGGCTTCATGAAAAAATGGATCTTTCTTTCAATTGCAGCAGTAGCTGTTGGATGCGCCGCTTCGAAGCAAGTAACAATTACTGAAGCTGATTTAAGTTTAGCGAAAACAGAATTCTCTGGAGTAACCCTCGCTGAATTGCAAACTGGACAAGTGTTGTACACAGAGCATTGCCAAAGCTGTCACGCATTAAAAGATCCTGCCTCTGAAGGCGTTCGCGGTTGGAAGAAACATGTCCCAGAGATGGTTGAAAT
>JBIKVX010000062.1:0-9042 GCA_044356625.1 Flavobacteriales bacterium
GAGATTGTTCGAGATGCCATTAGCTACGAAGTGCAACGAGGTGGTCAAGTTTTCTTCGTGCACAACCGCGTTCAGAACCTTCGCGAAATGGCCGGATTGATTCAACGAGTTTGTCCAGATGTGCGCATTGGCATTGGCCACGGACAACTGAGTGGCGAAGACTTGGAAGAGGTGATGAACAAATTCATTGAAGGAGAATTCGACGTGTTGGTTTCCACATCCATTGTTGAAAGTGGAATTGACATTCCAAATGCAAATACGATTATCATTAACGATGCGCATCATTTTGGAATGAGCGATCTTCACCAATTGCGCGGACGCGTTGGACGAAACAACAAGCAAGCGTTTTGTTATTTGTTAAGTCCGCCTACTCACATGCTCACAGACGATGCGAAGAAACGCTTAACTGCCATTGAGCAATTTTCGGATCTTGGATCTGGAATGCACATTGCCATGCGCGATTTGGATATTCGCGGAGCAGGAAATTTATTAGGTGGTGAACAAAGCGGATTCATCAATGAATTGGGATTCGAGACGTATCAGAAAATTTTAGATGAAGCACTTCAAGAATTGAAGCAAGAGCACTTCCAAGAATTGTACGAAGAGGAAATGAAGAAGACCGCTTCGTTCGTGAAAGACACTGTTCTTGAAACCGACTTCGAATTGTTGATTCCCGATGAGTATGTTGGAAATATTTCTGAACGAATTGCATTGTACAAAGCGCTCGACGATATGGAGAAGGAAGAAGAAATTCAAAAATTCTCAAAAGATCTCGAAGACAGATTCGGTCCTATTCCGAAGCCCGTTATTCAACTCATAGACACCATGCGCTTGCGTTGGAAAGCAAGAGAGATTGGCTTCGAAAAACTGGTGTTGAAGAGTGGAAAGATGATCGGTTATTTCATTTCGAAACAAGACTCACCGTTCTACCAAAGCGAAGCATTCACGCGCATTTTAAACTTCATTAAACTCAATCCAGTTGCTGGAAAAATGTACGAGAAAGACGACACCCTTCGCATTGCCTTTCCAGAAGTACCAAACATGGATAAAGCTAATCGTCTGCTTAACGCGCTAGCCGAAGGTTCTAAATTGTAATCAAGCAAACTATTATCGTAAATTTGCACACTTTCAAAAACTATTATGACATCACCAAGAGTTCGTGTTCGTTTCGCTCCAAGTCCAACAGGCCCTTTGCACATGGGTGGAGTTCGCACAGCATTATACAATTATCTTTTCGCCAAGAAACACGGCGGAGATTTTATCATTCGAATTGAAGACACCGACCAAACACGCTATGTTCCAGGTGCTGAACAATATATTTTAGATTCATTGAAATGGTGCGGCATTGAACCCACAGAAGGTGTTGGTTACGGCGGAAAACACGAGCCCTATCGTCAGAGCGAAAGAAAGCCCATGTACAAGGCGTATGCGGTAGAATTGATTGAAAAAGGCTGGGCCTATTATGCATTCGATACTCCAGAAGAATTAGACAACATTCGTAAGCAAGCCGAATTGGCGAAGATGCCGAACTGGCAATACAATAGCATTTCGCGTATGACCTTGAAGAACTCATTGACCCTTCCTGCAGACGAAGTTGCTGCTCGATTGGAAAAAGGAGAACCGTTCGTCGTGCGTTTCAAAATGCCACGAAACGAAGAAGTTCGTTTTCAAGATATCATTCGCGGTTGGGTGGTTTTCTCGACGAACGAACTCGACGACAAAGTACTTTACAAGTCAGACGGAATGCCAACGTATCACTTGGCGAATATTGTAGATGATCACACCATGGAAATTAGTCACGTTATTCGTGGTGAAGAATGGTTGCCGTCAGCGCCGCTTCACGTAATGATGTACAGAGCATTCGAATGGGAAGCACCGTTGTTCGCGCATTTGCCATTGATTTTGAAACCCGACGGAAATGGAAAGTTGAGTAAACGCGATGGAGATCGTTTAGGATTTCCTGTATTCCCTTTGCAATGGACAGATCCTGAAACCGAAAATATTTCAAGCGGATATCGCGAAAGCGGATACCTTCCGAAAGCCTTCATTAACATGTTGCTTTTATTAGGATGGGCACCTAGCAACAACCAAGAAATTTTCACAATAGATGAAATGGTTGAAGCCTTCACCATAGAACGCGTTGGAAAATCTGGTTCGAAATTCGATCCGGAAAAAACGAAGTGGTTCAATCAACAATACATGCGCAACACGCCTCGTGCTGAACTAGCGGAAATGATTATGCCTGACATTCAAAAACGCGGATATGATGTATGTTCTGAATATGTTGAAGGCGTGATTGAGCTTATGCTCGAGCGCGCAGTGTTTCCAAAAGATTTATTGGACGGCGAATACTTATTTGTAGATCCAACTTCTTACGACGAAGATGCTGTTTCGAAGAAATGGAAAGTGGGTGAGTCTGGCCCTATCCTTCAAAAATGGTCAGCTGTTTTAGAAACACTTGAGCCTTTCACAGTTGAATCCATTGACGCTGCTATGAAGCAATTCTTGGCAGACAGCAGTTTAGGAATGGGCGCTGTAATGCCGTTGTTCCGACTTGCATTAACAGGAGTGCTTACAGGACCGGGCGCATCGCATGTTGCTGCGTTGGTTGGAAAAGAATTCGTTTTACCACGCATTCAAAAATGCATTGACACTTTAGGATAAAATGAAAATTCAATTGAACAACATTCAGGTTCGTGCACACCACGGATGCTGGAAGGAAGAGGAAGTGATAGGAGGCGATTACCGTGTAGATGTGTGGATTGAAGGTGCTTTCGAAGTGTCGGCTGAAACCGATGATTTAGAAAAAACGATAGACTACGTTGCAGTAAAAGAATTGGTTTACGCTGAAATGAAAGTAAGAGCCAAGTTGATTGAAACGGTTTTGGTTCGCATGCACACGGCCATGAAAGTGCGCTTCCCGAATGCTCATTCGGTTGGAATTCGATTGACGAAAATTAACGCTCCAATGGGTCACCAAGTGGAAAGCGTTAGTGTTGAAATGGAAGGCTAAAACTTCTACACCAACTTCTTCGCAACCAAGTATTCTCCAATCTGAACTGCATTAGTAGCAGCGCCTTTGCGAAGATTGTCGCTAACAATCCAGCAATTCAACGTATTAGCCTGAGACTCGTCGAGGCGAATGCGTCCAACAAAAACTTGATCACTTTCTGCAGCGTGAATAAGCGGCATTGGATAAAGTTTTTGTTCAATATTATCTACAACTTCAACTCCTGGGAAGGCACTAAGCACCTCTTTCACTTTTGTAATATCTGGAGCATTTTCGAATTCAATGTTTACAGATTCTGAATGTCCGCCCATAACCGGAACTCTTACCGCGGTAGCGGTTACTGCAATGGAATTGTCTTCCATAATCTTCTTGGTCTCGAGAATCATCTTCATCTCTTCCTTCGTGTAACCGTTCGACTGGAAAACATCTATCTGCGGAATGAGATTCATATCAATCGTGTGCGCATAGGCCATCTCTCCGTCCTTCCCAGCTCGTTCGTTCATCAATTGATCAACAGCAACCTTTCCGGTTCCTGTAACACTTTGGTAGGTTGAAACTACCACTCGTTTGATTTTATATAAGTCGTGAAGCGGCTTTAACACCATAACCATTTGAATGGTGCTGCAGTTTGGATTTGCGATAATCTTGTTATGCGCATTTATGCTGCTTGCGTTGATCTCTGGAACCACCAATGGCACTCCTTCGCTCATTCTCCAAGCACTACTGTTGTCTATGACTACACATCCTGTTTCCGCAAACTTCGGTGCCCACTCTAAACTTGTTTCTCCGCCTGCTGAAAACAAGGCAATATCCGGAGAAGCCGCTACAGCAGTGGTTAAGGAAACAACTGTCCAATCTTTTCCGCAACAAGAGACTATCTGTCCCACACTCTTTTCAGATGCAACGGGAATGATTTCATCGAACGGAAATTTACGTTCTTCAAGAATTTGAAGCATCTTTTTTCCAACCAATCCGGTAGCTCCTACAACTGCAATTCGCATACATATCTTTTTCACGAAATTACTACTTGTGCTTTTTAGTTTCGAAAGAATAATTACAAAACATTTCTCATGCACTACAAAAAATTACTCTCATTAGCGTTTGCACTTTCTTCGTGTTCGCCTGTACCCTGTCAAATCAACGATAATTTCAGCGACGGCAACTTCAACATGAATCCCACATGGAGCGGTTCCACTGATGTATTCGTCGTGAATACAAGCCAAGAACTGCAGTTGTTCAATACAACCGGTGGACAGAGCTATCTCTCTGCACAAACAACAAACTCCACCATTGACAACAAAGAGTGGCGCCTTACAGTGAAACAAACGTTTTCAGGTAGCGACAACAATCATTCTAGAATCTATTTAGTTGCGAATGGATCTGACCTTTCCTTTGCTAATGCAACGTCAGGTTCTAACAGCACAGGCTATTTTCTACAACTCGGAGAGGCCGGTTCAACTGACGCAATAAAGTTTTTTCGAGACGATGGCCCTGTTGGAATCGTTGAAATCGCTGCTGGAACAGCAGGATTGGTCGCGTCTTCCTTCAACATAAACATTCAAGTTCTTCGAGATGAATTGGGAAATTGGATTGTGAATGTAGACTACTCTGGTGGTACAAACTTTCAACAAGAATTAAATGTGTTTGATAACACCTACCTCAATGTAAACTACTTCGGCATGAGCTGTATTTACACATCCTCAAATGCCACGAAATTCTATTTCGACAATATTTACTTCGGAAATGAAATTCTACCAGCTGTGATAAATACACCGAACGTACGTTCGGTTGTCATCAATGAAATCTATGCAGACCCGACTCCGTCGAATGGAATGCCGGATGCCGAGTATATCGAAATCTACAATGCAGACAGCCTTCCGTTCGAATTAACTGGATGGAAATTGGTAAACTCAACAACAGAAAAAACACTTCCATCATATCTGCTGAATCCGAATGAATACGTGATTATTTGTGATGCGAATAGCACATCTCTCTTTCCTAATTCAATAGGAATTTCAGCACTTACAGCATTAACCAATTCTGGAGACAGCCTGACATTAATCGATTTCAGTAACAATGTCATTGATGTCGTTTCCTATTCAGACGAATGGTACAACAGCAGCGAAAAATCTGACGGCGGATGGAGTTTAGAACAAATCAATCCTTTCAAAATCTGCAGTGGGAAATTCAATTGGACCGCTTCGAGCAATACGCAAGGAGGAACACCCGGATTTCAAAACAGCATATTTAATAATTCTCCAGATACCCAAGGTCCTCAATTACTCAATTGGAATTTGAATCAAGCCAATCAGGTTACACTCATCTTCAATGAAAGCTTGGAGCCAACGCTAACGGGCAATTTCATTTGCAGCAATGCTGTAATTTCCAATGTTTCCTTTTCAGAAGGAAACACCATTGCGATAATTACCTTCAATTCAAACCTTCAACCCGAAACATTCTACACGCTAACGCAATCGGCACTTTCAGATTGTGAAGGGAATGTCTCCTCCCTCTCCATCGAAGTTTATCAAGGAAAAACGCCGGAATTCGGGGATCTGATTTTCGCAGAAATTCTTGCCGATCCTGACCCCGTAGTTCAAGGAATACCTTCGGAGTTTATTGAAGTGTTCAATAAAAGTTCGCATACACTCGAGCTGCATGGACTAGCCATAAACAGCTGTGTCTTTGAAGGAAGCCACTTGCTTCTTCCGAATGAATATTTGGTTCTTGGAGATGTTACTGAAAGTCTTTCCTTTCTCTCGGTATCGAACAAACTTCTTATACCATCATTTCCAACATTAACCAATTCCGAAATGCTGTTAAAACTAAGTATGAATGGAATGCACTTAGACAGTATACGATACAGCATAGATTGGTTCAACAACAGTTTCAAGGCCAATGGCGGATGGTCGCTTGAATTAGTGAATCCGTATTTACCCTGTAGCAATTTTAACAATTGGAAACCATGTGAAAACGAAATTGGAAATTCACCAGGATATGAGAATTCTGTTTATTCGCTGATGCCAGATACAAGCAAACCTGAATTGCTCTATCTAACACTTGAAGACAGTTCACTTACTCTTCATTTCAATGAACCAGTTACCCTTAATGGAAATCTATTTCAAGAAGAAAATTTGGTTGGAAGTTTCCTTTCCAATAACCCTTCAACACAAATTAATCTAGTCGCTTCTGTATTACTCGACTCTTCCATATTCAACTACACACTGGAAGGCGTTTCCGACTGCAGTGGAAATAGCACTTACATTTCGTTCAATTGGGGATATCCCGTTGATGCGTCATCTGAAAATTTAATCATCAATGAAATTCTTTTCAATCCGTTCGTTGGTGGTTCAGACTTTGTTGAACTTCTCAACACCACTTCACACGCCGTTTGCATTCGAAATTTGTCCATTGCAAACGGATATTTGAATACAGGCGCCAATATTGAAATTGGGACGACAGAAGGACGAATCATTTTACCGGAAGAGTTCATTGTTTTTACGAAAGATGAAAAGAATCTTGAAGAATTCTACCCTACCATTCAAACCAAAAATATCATTCGAGTGAATGTCCTTCCCCCTTTCAACAATTCAGATGGAACATGCATTATTTACTCCAATCAAAATGAAATTATTGATGAACTGAATTACTCTGAAGCCACCCATTTCCAATTGCTTAATTCCTTCGAGGGCGTTTCGCTCGAAAGGCTTTCAGACGTACTGCCCTCAAATCAACAAAGCAACTGGCACAGTGCTTCAGAAGCCTCCGGTTTCGCGACACCAGGAGTAAAAAATTCACAATCGCTCCCCATCGAAAACATGAGCGGAGCCTTCGAACTTTCAACATCTATTTTTTCTCCTGATAACGACGGCTTCGACGATGTGATTCAATTTCATTTTTCCAATTTGAAATCGGGATGTGTCGGAAATTTAACCCTTTACAATGAACGTGGAATACGTATAAGAAGGCTTTTGCGCAACGAATACCTTGGCCCCGAAGGAAATGCTATTTGGGATGGTCTTTCTGATAATGGCGAAGCGCTTGCAATAGGCATTTACATTGCTACCTTTGAGGCATTCAACGAAGATGGAATTCAAGTCAAATACAAACGTGATTTTATTTTAGCCCTAAAACTATGAGCCGATACTTCGTTCGCACACCTCGTATTCTTCAACGACTCTTTAGTAATGTCACGTGGCGAATTGAAAATTCCGAATCTATTTATTTGACTTTCGACGACGGTCCTCACCCAGAAGTTACTGTTCAGTTGCTTAAACTTCTGAAGGCGAATAATGCGCATGCTACATTTTTTTTATTGGGAAAAAATGCCGCGTTATATCCTGATCTTGTTGCGCGCATTCAAGAAGAAAATCACACCATTGGCTTTCACGGAAACGAACATTTGAATTCACGAAAATTGAATCGAATTGGACTGCTAAAAAACTTTAGGTGTCAAGCGGCTTTTCCAAAATCTAAACTCTATCGTCCGCCTTTCGGCAAATTGAAATACTGGCAATACCAATACCTGCAAAAGAAATTCCAACTTGTCGGATGGACGTTAATGCCAGGAGATTTCGATTCAAATAAAAAATTCGACGAGCAATTAAATGACCTAAAATTGGCGATATACGGGGATATTGTAGTGTTACATGAACTTCCTAATACCGTAAAGTTGCTTAAGGCATACTTCGAACAAACTTCTTCTATTTCGTTTGAGAAATTGTAGTGTTGTATCTTTTTAAAAAGTATTTCTTATTATTGCTATATGAACCTTAAGCAAAACCTCCTGACCCTTTTGGGTTTATTGTTGTGCCTTTCGTCTTGGGCACAATCTGGAACAGTTAAATTCTCAGGGAAAGTCATCGATTCACAATCGCAAAAGCCACTGGGCGCTGTGTTGGTGTATTTCGAAAACACTTCTTACGGAATAAGCTCAACACCCGAAGGCACCTTCAGCATAGAAGCCCCTGCAGGGAATTACACCCTTATTGCCGCATACTTAACCCATCAGACTTTCAAAAAAGAAATTCGATTAACCGGGAACCAAGAGTTCAATATTGAAATGGTTTCGAATGACGGACAAATGAATTTGGTTGTTGTTTCCGCTGGAAGATATGAGCAGAATATTGGGGAGGTTACAGTAAGTATGGAAGTCATTCAACCGAAATTAATTCAAGATAAAAACGCGGTAAATATCGATGAGATATTACAACAGACTCCAGGTGTTGCCATCGTAGACGACGAGCCACAAATTCGAAGTGGAAGTGGTTACAGCTTCGGTGCGGGAAGCCGTGTGCAAGTATTGGTCGATAACATCCCCATTCTAAGCGGCGATGCCGGAAAACCAAGTTGGGGATTTCTTCCAACTGAAAATGTTTCTCAAGTGGAAATTATCAAAGGCGCGAGCAGCGTACTTTATGGAAGCTCGGCATTAAGCGGTGTGATCAATTTCAGAACTGCCTACCCAACCTCCAAACCCAAAACAAAAGTTTCGGTTTATCATGGATTTTATTCAAAACCGCAATCCGATTCAGCGGTTTATTGGAACAGACAAGGAATGAAAAGCGGAATTAATTTTCTTCATTCAGAAAAATTTGGAAAACTTGATTTTGTTCTTGCTTCCAGCGTGCAATACGACGATGGGCACTTGGGTCCAATTAAAGACACTGCAGACGGTAGTTTTTCAAATGGCGGATATAACCCCACAAAAGTAGATCGTTACAACGCAGGCAATAGAGCGCGCTTAAATCTGAATCTTCGATATCGTTTAGCAGACCGCCTTTACATTGGTCTTGCCGGAATTTATTCTACGAGTAACTCATTGGCTACTTTGATTTGGGATAATAGCTCTACTGGGTTGTACGGAGCTTATGCGGGCAGCGCCACACGCACCATTCAGCAATTGTACACAGTAGACCCTTCCATTCAATACACGAGTAAAAAAGGCACGGTGCACTCGTTGAAATCGAGATGGCAATCGCTAGACAACAACAACGATAACAATCAAGGAAATTTCTCAGATGTTTTTTATA
>JBIKVX010000283.1:0-2564 GCA_044356625.1 Flavobacteriales bacterium
CTCCAGGAAACTACACCGTGAAGTTGGTGCAAGAGACAATAGATGGATTCACCGCGAAGTACACCTTAGGAACTTTTCCAATTTCAGATATTATGCCTATTGTGCCAATCATTTCTCAAAATGGAACATTGCTAGGCATAGACAATTATGATCCAAGCTGGTTGGTTTCATGGTTTGTTTCGGTGGATGGTGGTTTCTCTTACACCGAGTTGGAAGGCATTACCACTCCTTCTTTCGACGTAACAGGAATTGTTTCAGACGGAACATTCATTTACGCTGGAATCAGCAACGGTTGTTTGAATAGCTCTGTAGCGCAAATGGTAGTGGGTGTAAATGAGCTTCACCAAAACTCTTTCAGTGTTTATCCGCAACCGGCAGATCAAGAAATTTTCTTTTCGAATGTGAACGAGCCAAAGACGGTTAAAGCATTCGACGCAACCGGTAAGCTTGTGTTAATGGAAAACAACGTTTCGAGTGTCCTGAACATTTCAACCTTGTCTCCTGGATTTTATGTTTTACATGTAACCAATAGAAATGGAAAGCAAGAGCGTGTGAGTGTGATGGTGAAGTAAGAAATGCTGAAAGAAGAATTTAAATATTTTTGGAAGGGAGCGCGATGGTTCGCGCTCCTTCCTGTTTTATACTTGGTTCTACTCTTCGTGAACCAACGCTTTCAATTAAGCGATTTCAACGTGTATTACGGAGCTGCCGATGCGCTAATGAACGGAGAACAGGTCTATGGCAAGTCCTTCGGATTATCCAGTGGATTCTACAAATACTCTCCAGAAATTTTGGTTCCCTTTCTTCCCTTTGCGTTGTTGAAGTATGACGTTGCAGCTGTCTTTTTTTATTTGATCAATACCGGAATCATTCTCTTGTTGTTGAAGGAATTCAAACAGACATTTTTCAAGTCATATGAATGGGGAAGGGAAGTGTGGTTCTTTTTAATTGTAGCAGTTTTGTTTTTTGGAGATCAACTCGAACGAGAATTGTTTTTAGGAAACGTCAATGCACTCTTGCTTTTGCTAACGCTTTGGTCTGTTCGTTCCATAGACAACAAACAATACGCGAAGGCTGGAATAATCTATGCCGTTGTTCTGTGCTTTAAAATCCATTTTTTAATTCTTCTTCCTTATTTCATTTTGAAAAAAGAATGGAAAGTATTGCTCTATACTTTGCTTGGATTAATGGGAGCAGCCATTGTATTATTCGTTTGTGTTCCGAATAGATTTATCGTTCTTCATTCGCAATGGTTGAAAGCTGTTCAGGCGCACAACGTGCAATTGGATCAAAGTTCGAATACCATTTACTTCTTCATTCAAAAAATATTATCATCCGTGCACATGGCAGTAGTGCCGACGGCAGCTGTGCTCATTGGATTGGCTATTTCAGGATTGACGTACTTGAAATTTATTTGGAAGAATGTCGGGAAGGGATTTCAATCTAACGAAGCGCTCCTTCTTCTTGCGTTAATTCCAGTTTTAACGCACACCGATACGGAGCATTTCTTGTGGGCCATGCCGTTCTTCCTAATGATACTCATGACCATTTCAACATGGAATAAAAATGGAAAAATAATTGGCTATGCCGCCCTTGTCCTTGCTTCGATTCCATTTTTGTTTAATAGTCCAGATATTGTTGGAAGGGGGCTTTCGAAACAACTCGACGAAGGAGGAATAGGTCTTTCTCTCATGCTGTTGTTGGTGTTGTCTTTCTTTTACCGCAGTGTTAAGGTTTTCAAAAATCGGTTCATTTAAATCGGTTAATAACTCGCGGTCTGTTTATTTAGGTTGAACGATTGAAGAGGATATATTCGTTAAAACCAAACGAACATGGCTCCTCGCAAACAAAGAAAAATTTACGTGCTAGACACTTCTGTTCTTCTGCACGACCACAACAGTATTAACAGTTTCGAAGACAACTATGTTGCTATTCCCATAACTGTTTTAGAGGAGTTAGATAAGTTCAAAGTGGGTAACGAAAATAAAAATTTCGAAGCACGCGAAACCATTCGAATCATTGACAGATTGTCTTCAACACATACACTGAATGCTTGGGTTCCGTTAGGTAACGGGCACGGTGGGAAGTTCAAAATTATTTTAGATATAGACCTTTCAGCGAACGACGATGCTGAAGCGATCTTTCAATCAAAGAAAAACGATCATAAAATATTGAATGCGGCTATAGTTCTTCAGAAGCAAGAAAAGAGCAGCAAGGTTGTGTTGGTTACGAAGGATATTAACCTTCGTATCAAAGGAAAGGCGCTAGATATAGTTGCTGAAGACTATAAAACGGGTAAGGTTAAGGAAAGTGTTACGGCTTATCGCGGTTACAGCGTTTTGGAAAATGTTTCTGCAGAGGCTATTCGTAAGCTTTATACGACGGGTGAATTGAAAGATGCGAAAATCTTAGGTAAAGAAAAACACAACAATCATTTTTATGTGTTGAAGTCTGGAACATCGAGCGCTCTTGCTTTCCACGGCGGGATAGAAAAGAAAGTTGAGCGCATAGATAAAGTTTATGCGATGGGCATTAAACCCAAAAATGCTGAACAAGCTTTCGCG
>JBIKVX010000285.1:0-2545 GCA_044356625.1 Flavobacteriales bacterium
AGCTCCAGATATTATTCTTCCCGACACTTCTGAAAAGAATTGGGTTTCTATGTACAAATCACGTGGAGAGTATACGCTAATGGTTGTTTGGGAGAGTTCTTGCGGGCATTGCAAAAAGGAAATTCCTCTTCTACTCGAGATGTATCACAAATACAAAGACAGAGGGTTTGTTGTTTACGCAATCGGAAACGATTACGAAAACAACAAATGGGTAGATTTCATTAATGAGTACAAGCTCGATTGGATAAACGTAAGTGACACACCTGAGATCATGAAGCAGGAAAAAGCGCAAGAATTAATTTATAGCGGAGTGACTACACTTAAGAGCTTAAATTACCGTACGACCTGGGATGTCACAAGTACACCGAAGGTTTTCTTAATGGATAAAGACATGAAGATTGTTGCAAAATCTTTAGGTGCAGAACAATTAGACGAACTGCTCGAGAATCTTTACAAAGGCGAAAAAGTAGAGACGGATAAGTTCCAAGAAACGGAATACGAAGACGTTAACACGCAACCAAAGAAATAATCTCTGCAGAAACATCTCCTTTCTGAGCATCGAATTGACGCACATGCGGCTTATTCCGATACCAAGTCATTTGTCGCTTTGCGTAGTTCCGAGTGTTTTTCTTGATCTCAACAATAGCCTCTTCTTTCGAACATTCTCCTCCAAAATGTCTGAAAATTTCTTTGTAACCAACTGTATTCAACGCTTGAAGATGCTTCAATGATTGAAGTCCTTGAACTTCTTCAAACAGCCCCTCTTCCACCATTTTATCTACCCGAACGTTTATTCGGTTGTACACCCATTCGCGCTCTCCTGAAAGGAAAACATGGAATATCTCAGCATTTATAGCCTCGCTCGACTGCGTGCGCAATTCTGAGAATGGTTTTCCTGCAAGTTGAATAACTTCTAGCGCACGAATAACACGATGTGCATTTTCTAAATCGGCTTGCGCTGCGAATTGCGGGTCTTTCAATTGCAACTCTTTTACTAGTACCTCAAGCCCTTCTATTTCGCACCTTTCATTCAAGCCGCTTCGCACATCTTTATCTCCAGGTAATTCGTCTAGACCATAAAGCAAAGCGTCCATGTATAACATACTTCCACCAACAACGACAACGACCTCCTTCTCTTGAAACAATTCTTGGATTTTCGCTCTTGCCTCGCGCGAGAACATGCCAGCTGTGTACTCTTCTTCAATAGATAAAAAAGCAACGAAATGATGTCGTGCAGCGCTTAACTCTTCCTTTGAAGGACGAGCGACACCTATGGACATTTCCTTGTAAAATTGTCGTGAGTCGCAGGAAATAATTTCGGTTTGAAAGTGATTTGCTAATGATATGGCCAACGCTGTTTTACCGACACCCGTAGGGCCTGATATTGCAATAACCGTTTTCATTTTATCCTATCAATCCTCTTCCTACTTTCTTAATTTTCCCTTCTTCCATCATCTTAGGCATAAGTGTATCAAGCACCCCATTGATGAATGTTGCAGATTTCGGCGTGCTATAAAACTTCGCTAATTCAATGTATTCGTTCATGGTTACTTTGGTAGGGATGCTTTCAAAGTAAATTGCTTCGGCAATAGCCATTTTCAACAAAACTAAATCCATGATTGCTATGCGATCGGTTTCCCAATTCGGTGTAACTAGCGCAACTCTTTCCTTCGTGTCTGCACCCGTTGAAAGTGTTTTGCGAAACAATTGACGACAAAACTCTTCCTCTTCATCTCCTTCCTTCCACAACGGTAAAAATTCAATGTCGGTATCCGTTTCCTTAATGGCCTTCAGCGAACGTAAAACCATACTTGCTGTTAGATCGATATCATCGTTCCAAAAGATCCCTTGATCTTCAAGGTAGTCATGCATCAATTCAAAATTCACTAAATGACGTTTGAATAACTTAACTACAATTTCTTTGTCGTGCTCGAATCCTCTTACTTCACTGGACAAGTATTCTTGGTATTCTGCGCACTCCTGAATATCCTTGAACATTTGCTTCAGCAAGTCACGATTTTCTGTCCACTTCAAGTGGTTCTCCTTCGTAGCTTTTTCCAGTGACTTACTGTGCGATAAAATACGAAGCACTGAATTTGCAGCAAATTTGGTGTTCGGATGAAGGTCTTCGTGGCTCGGGAGTTTCTTATTCATTCCCGCTTCAATTTTTTCAATTGAAAGCGAATGCATTTCAACCATTAACTGAATGAAGCCAACATACAAATCGCGAAAGCGATTCACGCTTTCAAACAACATCTTTTCGTAGCTGGCAGCGTTAGGCTCATCGTCATTGTAATAAGCGAAAAGTACTTGTAAAACTTTAATTCGTATGTGTCTTCTGTTTAGCATAATTCTCCCCTTCTAATCAATATCTCGTTTTAATATTCGCAATCGACTGAATGCGCTGCTCTGCCATCTGATTCGCCGCCAAGTATGAAGGAATTCCCTTTTCTTTTGACGCCGAATAAATCTTAAGTGTTGTATCGTAAATCTGTTCAGCCTGAGCCAAAGATGCTTGTCTGTTGTATCCAACTATTTCCCAATA
>JBIKVX010000063.1:0-8920 GCA_044356625.1 Flavobacteriales bacterium
ACAAAAAATTAAAACTGCCCTCAAAGAAGAGAAGAAACAAATTTCCGAAGAGGGAAAAGAAATGTTGAAGCGCCGCTTCAATTCTTTAAAAATTACTTGGGGAAGTAAGAACATCGATGAGTTCGTTCGAGCATACCAATGCGTAACAGCTATCGATTTTTATTACAAAATTGCGAAGGGTAGAATTGAATTAAAGAAGCTAAAACCACATACCGTTGAAGGTGATCGCATTCGATTCGACAAGATTACACAGGAAAAACACGAAGAAATTACGCGCATTGTCACTACGGCTCCTTCAACCGGAGACACCGTGCTTATTGGAGATGACAAGCAAACAGTGGATTTCAGTTTATCTGTCTGTTGCAGCCCAATTCCAGGCGATGAAGTATTCGGTTTTATTACAGTGTCAGAAGGAATAAAAATTCACCGAACGAACTGCCCGAACGCCCAAGAGCTCATGAGCAAATATGCGTATCGCGTTATTAAAGCAAAATGGAGCAGCAACGATTTGGTTCAGTTCGAAGTGGGCTTAAAATTCTCGGGAACAGATGATGTGGGGCTGGTTCAGAAAATAACAAATATCATTTCTACCGACATGAATGTGAATATGCGCGCCATTTCTTTTGAAGCGCGTGACGGTATTTTCGAAGGGAAAATGGTAGTTTTAGTACATGATACAGAGCATCTGAACCATTTGATAAACAATCTGAAAGACGTAGATGGTGTACTAACGGTAGACCGCATTGAAAGTGAATTTGCTTAAAGCATCTTCATCTTTCGTATTTTTGAAACATGACCACCGTTGGAAAAATAGAATTGTTGCTTCATTCAAAGAAGAAACAATTGGCCGTTCTTATTGATCCTGATAAATGGAACAGTGAAAATGCTAAACAGCAGGGAGAGCTTTACAAGGCAGCAGGCGTAGATTTTTTATTGGTGGGTGGTAGCTTGAATGCGGCTTCTGATTTCAACGAGCGTGTAGAACATTTGCGTGCAACATGCCCCTTACCTCTTGTACTTTTTCCAGGTCATCCTTTACAATTAACAAAGCACGTAGACGCGACACTTTTTCTTTCTTTAATATCTGGAAGAAATGCAGAATTCCTCATTGGTCATCAAGTTGTTTCTGCTCCTTATTTGCATGAATGGAAACAGGAAGTTATTCCAACTGGATACATGTTGGTGAATGGGGGAAATACAACAACGGCTATATACATTAGTCAGACCGTTCCGCTTCCGAACGACAAACCCGAAGTAGCTTCTGCAACAGCGCTTGCAGGAAAATACTTAGGACTCAGATGTTTTTATTTAGACACTGGAAGCGGTGCTGATTTTCCTGTTTCGCAAGAATTAATTTATGCTGTAAAAAAGACCACGCAGCTTCCTTTAATTGTAGGTGGTGGCATTGTGAACGAACAACAGGCTCACGCCGCTTGGCAAGCCGGTGCCGATGTTGTTGTAATGGGAACCGCAGTAGAACAGAATCCTGAAATACTTTTCGAAATACAAAAATTGAACGCCCTATGATTCGCAGACCTTTCAACTTAACAAAATGGATTGAAGAAAATAGACATTTGCTTCAACCTCCTGTGGGAAATAAGAATTTATATGTTGAATCGGAAGACTACGTGATCATGATTGTTGGCGGTCCAAACGCACGCAAAGATTACCATTTCAACGAAACCGAAGAATGGTTTTTTCAAATCGAAGGCAGTGTTATGATCGGCGTTCAAGAAGATGGAAAAGCTGTAGACATTGAAGTGAAGGAAGGCGAGATGTTTTTACTTCCACCAAGAACTCCTCACCAGCCGCGAAGAGGAGAAGGCACTGTAGGAATTGTTATTGAAGTGAAGCGTGCAGATCGTGAATTAAAAGACGGACTTCTATGGTTCTGTGAAAAGTGTAATCACCCCCTTCACGATACATATTTCGTTCTCGAAAACATTGAAAAAGATTTCCTCCCTCGCTTCAAAGAATTTTATGGAAGCGAAGACATGAGAACGTGCAAATCATGCGGACACCTGATGGAAACGGATCCTAAATTCGTTTAACTCTTAACGTCTCTTCAGCCATAGCTCAGGGTTTTGCGGAACCCATCCAGCCTCGGAAACTTTTCCCAATTCAAAGTGAAGCACATAACCTTCACCGTTATCGGCTACGGTTCCAATTTTATCTTTGGCATTCACCTTCGACCCTACGGAAACAAATACATTCTGCAGTCCACTGTATACTGTTTTGTAGGCCCCATGAGTTACAATAACATTCACTCCTGCTCCTTGTATAGTAAAAACACTTGTTACCGTGCCATTGAACACGGTGTAAATATCTGCATTCGCCGAAGTCACAAAATCAACTCCTTTGTTGTTCACTTCAATACCAGATATAGTCTCATGCGCATGCCTTCCGAATTTAGATCCTATTGCTCCGGAAGAAACAGGCCAAGGCAAGCTTCCTTTGTTCTGTTCAAATACCGTGTTTGCTATAACAACCTCTGGAGCACTTTCAATTTTCGGTGTTGTTCTTTCCGCGGCATTCGGCGGGGTAACTGGTGTATTTGATTTTACAGCCCCCCCACTCCCAGTTGCATTCGCAGAAGCATTATTCGCAGCCATAGCATTAGCCGCTGCCTGTCGCTGATCCTCCTTCCTTTTTTCTTCAGCAAGCCTGGCCTTTTCAGCTTCTTTTTTCCGAACACGTTCATTTTCAGCCGCAATTTCCTGACGAACTATTTCTTCAATTTTGGTTGTCAATTGTCGTCTTTCAACTTCCTTTGCTCGCTGTAATTCGCTTAATTTTCCTTCTTCAGATTTCAAGAATTCCAACTTCTTCTGTTGGTCTGACTTGTTCAAAGTAATTTCGTTTCGCTCGTTTTGTTCGTCAATGGATAGCGCTAATTTCGTTTGCCTGTTTCCTTCCAACCTTGATATATTTTCAGAAATTTCAAGCTGAGCATTTTTCATTTGCTGGGTATGAAATTTTCTGCTCTCTGCATATTGTTTCAGAAGTTGAACGCGCTTTAAAGCTTGAAAGAAGTCTGATGAGGATAGTATAAAGGCAATTTTTGAATAGGACGATCTTTGCTTGTAGCTGTTATAAATCATTTTTGCATATTCCGCTTTCAAATCTTCAATACTTGCCTCCAATTCAGCCACGCGTCCCTCCCCCATATTTATCTCTTGGTCTAGGGTTCCCACTTCTGAATTAATGGATAGAATTAATTCTTCCCGCAAGCGAATTTGATCATTCAGCAACGAAAGCTCTGCGGAGGCATTCCGTTGATCTGCCTGATATTCCTTTATAAGTTTTTTGGTCTTTGCTATTTCATTATTTAACTCACTTCTTCTCGAAGTAAGCGCTGCCTTTTTGGTTTGGGCATATACCCATTGAAAAGTTACACCCGCACAAACAAATATTACCAGAAGTAGCCCATAAGAAATTTGTGATCTATACGGTATTTTCATTGCTACTTCCTTTTGATTGGATAATCCTTATCGTAATCGAACGAAAAATCGTAATGATTCTGGGTGTTCAACCGAACAATTTTAAAATCAAGAGATGTTTTTCCCTTCACATCTTCTATTTGAATACTGCATTTATGAGGGTAATGCGAAACATCTTCCTCGTCAAAATCAGAATAATTAATCTGCACCACTCTCCTCGTTCGAATATCGGTTAATTCGCACTTTACAACTTTGTAAAAATTGGACTCTATCCAAAATTTTGAAGAAATCCAATCGTTATCTTCAATGCGCTTTGGAACTCTTCTAATCTCATGATTAGAGAGTGAATCCTGAACTTCGGTCGCCTTTCTTACCCTGCGTGACATGCGCGAAATCAATGTATAATACTCCACGTCTAATTTTTCAATACCACTCTTCATTTTGCCCTCTTCCCTGCTCAACCCTATCGGATTTCCAATTAATAAATCTTGAAAGGTGGATAGATCTAAATCAATTTTTGCCAACTCTGCCAATTGATTTACCGAACCTAAGAAAACGTATTTATCGCCCGGAATTTCAGAAACCATTTTCAAGCTGTCTTTATCCACAATCAGACGTAAAACTTCAATACCTAAGGCTGGACTGACACTTACCGAAACTGCACTGTCCTTTCGCATTCGAACAGTGGCTTTGAATCCTTGTTGTTCCTCTCCACTTATAAAATCTGCATCGAGCTTCATACCTAACCACTCAAACTCGAATTTATTCTTATCTAAATGCCTTGTTAAAAAAGCCTGATTCCTTTCTTTCAGTGGCTCTTGTGTAACAACAACCTCTTTGCTTTTGCAAGAGAAAAGACATGGAATTAAGAGTATGAAGAGATATTTATTCAATGAATTTCTTTTGATTAATTTTTTCTTTCAACTTCGAGTGTGCAGGATTAATCAAAAGGGCTTTGTTCCAACATTCCAAAGCCTTGCCTTCATTTCCTAACATGAAATAAGTATCGCCTAAATGCTCCCAAATTTCTTGATCATTTGCATTCAAGGAAACTGCAATTTCTAATTGCTTCGCTGCTGCTTCATACTGTTTCTTTTGGAACAAAACGAACCCGAAAGTATCCAAATAAATGGCGTTATTGGGCTGCATAGAAACAGCGTATTGAACAATTCCAAGCGCCTTATCAAGCTGAACCTTTTTCAATCCAAGGTAATAAGCGTAGTTGTTCAAGGCGGTTGCGTTATCTGGATTTTGGATAAGCGCCTGTTCAAAGGAATCCTCACATTCCGTCCATTTATTCGTTTTGAAATAGACGCTTCCTAATGAAGAATAAAACCTGGAAAGTAATTCCGGATTTTCAATAACCAAATCTCTTCCTGTAATAAGCAATTCCAAAGACTTCTCATAGTCGAGAAGCTTCAAATATCCGAGACCCGTGAAGTAATAAATCTCCGCGTCTGTCGGAAAAAGTTCCAGTGCTTCATTTCCGTATTTTGCCAATTCATTCCACTTCCTTAATTGCTTTTGATTCTCCAAAAAGAATTGCCAAATTAAAACATCACTTTTTTGCAATGAAACGGCAAGTGCAAGGAGCTCTTCTTCACGAACAAGATTTTTTTGATGATTCGCTATGAACGACAATTGAACCAGGCATTCGTAATCCGATTTGAATTGATTGAATGTTAGATCGAAGATTTCCAAAAGCGGTTTCAGAAATTTTTCATCTTGAGCAACAAGTTCCTCGTATTTCTTCAAGACATCAATGGCATCATACCAAACTAAATCTCCAGATTTGATTGACTGCTTGAGCAGTTCATAACTCTTTGCGTCGTTTCCAGCGTTTGCTAACTCTCCGCTTTCTTCCAACAGTAGTTTCCCGTTGTTTGGAATCTTTTCTTTCATGTGTGTTAACCAACGCGAGGCTTCGTTGTTCAGCTTCATCTCTCGATAAAATTCCAACAAATAGAAGTAAAACGCATCGTCGACTTGATTCTTCTTCTCGAAATCTTCAAGCAACATTCCAGCCTCTTTGAAATTACCTTGCAAGCTCAGCAATTCAAATTGCTTTTTAGCAATATCCTCATCTTCACCTTGTATGGCGGCTATTTGAGCCAAGACATTTGCTGCCTGATTCATATCGAAATTTCCAATAACATTCAAATATTCATTCAAAATTGGAATCGGATTAGAGCTGTATTTGACAGCTAAATCGAAATTTCTGATTCCCTCTTTGATGTTTCCGCCGTATACTTCGTAATAGGCCAGATCTTTCAAATACCACGGGTTGGTAGGTTCTATTTCAACAGCTGCTCGAATGTGATCTTTCCCCATCTTCTCGAACTTCGGAAGTTGAGAACATAATTTGGAAATTTCATAATGCGCCGCTCCAACTTGCTCATACTTCAGAGCCGTATTAAAGAAGTTAATTGCAATTTCAAAATTGCCCGCCATCTTCGCTTTCTCGCCTTCATAGAAATACTGTTGAAACTTCGCATGATTTTCATCGGTTACGACAGTATCTTTTTTGCTTCCGCATGAAGCAAGAACGATTAACGAGAAAAAAAGAAGGGTTTTATTTTTCATTGTTTTGAATGGAATTGTACGAACCCAAATCAAGTACACCCTTCACACCTGACACTTGACAATACTCATCGATTAATGAATTTGAAAGCTGACAATTCTCAATTTTACTATTTGATTCAACGGAAGAATTTTCAAGTTTTGAATTCATGATAGAGACATTGCTTGCAACACTAACGTTCGGGCCCACCGTTGAATTGTGAAGGACCACGTTATTTCCGAAATAACACGGTTCAATAATTTTTGAATCTCCTTCCAATTGAACGTTGTGATTTTGTGGAAGTCTGGAAACAACAGAAGCCATGGTCTCCACAACCGCTGACTTGTTCCCACAATCCATCCATTCGTTAACTTCACCCGGAACAAACTTAGCTCCTTGCTTCATCATGTTTCGCATGGCATCTGGCAATTGGTATTCGCCACCGTTCATGATGTTGTTGTCTAACAAATAACGAAGTTCTCTCTTCAACAATTCACCGTCTTTGAAATAATAAATACCAATCATGGCTAAATCTGAAACGAATTCCTGCGGTTTTTCTTGGAAGGAAACAATGGTGCCTTCGGCATTCAATTCAACCACACCAAACTGCCGAGGGTCTTCAATTTTCTTCACCCACAAAACACCGTCTGCGTTTGGATCTAATTTGAAATCGGCACGGAACAGGGTATCTGCAAAAGCCACAGTAACCGGACCTCTGAGCGCAGACTCTGCGCAAAGAATGGCGTGTGCGGTTCCCAATGCTTCATCTTGATAATGTATGGTTCCTTTCGCGCCTAGCTGCTCGGCCAGAGCAATTAAATGATTCTCCACTTCCTTTCCAAAGCGTCCAATAATAAACGCGATCTCTTCAACCTTTTCTGTTTGAATGGAAACAATATCTTCTACAAGCCTCTGTACAATGGGCTTTTCAGCGATACGTACTAAAGGCTTCGGCGTAACAAGAGTATGTGGGCGCAATCTCTTCCCCATACCAGCCATTGGAATTACAATTCTCATTTCGTCTGAATATTCTTTCTAACAAAAGAAAGCAAAAAGGCCGAAATCTTTTCGGCCCTTCAATGAAGTAATGAACATTTGAAATTGAATGAATTATTTCACTCCTGTACTGCCGAATCCGCCCGCACCTCGCTCACTTTCTGAAAGTTCGCTTTGCTCCTCCCATTCTACTTGTTCGTGCTTGGCTATCACCATCTGCGCAATACGCTCGCCGGGTTCAATGGTGAAAGGATCATTCGACAAATTGACCAAGAGAACTTTAATCTCTCCGCGATAATCGGCATCAATGGTTCCAGGAGTATTCAATACCGTAATTCCATGTTTGAACGCGAGGCCACTTCTCGGACGAATTTGAGCTTCAGCACCTACGGGCAATTCCATGAATAATCCGGTTGGAATGAGCATTCGCTCAAGCGATTTCAATTCAATAGGCTGTTCAATATTCGCTCGCAAGTCCAATCCCGCTGCATGCGCTGTAGCGTATGCAGGAGCCGGATAATTCGATTTATTAATCAGTGCAACTTGCATTATTTTCCGGTAAAAGTTGGTTTGCGTTTTTCCATGAAAGCTGTTGTTCCTTCTTTGAAATCTTCGGTTCCGAAACACTTTCCGAACTCTTCTGCTTCAGCTTTCAATCCAACTGCTTCACTATCGAATCCGGCCTGAACAGCACGCAATGCACTTGAGATTGCAGAAGGAGAAAGCTTTTCAATTTTTCCAGCCATATCAGTGGTGAACTGCATGAGCGCTTCCAATTCAACAACGTGATTCACCAATCCCCATTGCAACGCATCGGTTGCTGAAAGTCTTCCAGCGGTAACGATTAACTCGGTTGCTTTTCCTCTTCCAACCAAACGTGGTAAACGCTGTGTTCCGCCGTATCCTGGAATGACGCCCAATGACACTTCTGGTAATCCCATGACTGCATTTGAAGAAGCCACTCGCATGTGACAACTCATCGCTAGTTCCAATCCACCTCCGAAAGCATATCCGTTAACCGCCGCAATGACCGGTGTATTCAATCGTTCAACGAAATTGAACAACTGTTCATGTCCCAACAACGAAAGTTCCTTTCCTTGTTCAACAGAAAAACTAGCGAATTCTTTAATGTCGGCACCTGCAACAAACGCTTTCTCTCCTGCGCCTGTAAGCACAATAGCGCGAACGTTTTCATCTGCTTCAGCATCTGCGAATGCGGCGTGCAACTCTTCAATGGTAGCCTTGTTCAAGGCATTCATTTGATCGGGTCTGTTTATGGTAATGATGCGCGTTGCACCAATGTTTTCAAGAAGTAAAAATTGAAACGACATGTAATTATTGTTTTTGCGAATTTATTCTAAAAGAGTTTAACGAATCACAGTAACGTGTCCAATTAATTCTTGTCTTCGCTCCAAACTATCGAAAGAGAGCTTCCAGGTATAGACATCGTTCGGAACAAAATATCCTTTGTATCCCGCCAACCATGGTTCGTTCGGATTGTTCGTTTCGAAAACCATGATTCCCCAACGATCGAAAATTTGAAGATGGAATCCGGTTAAATTTTCTCCAACAACCAAGAATACATCGTTCACTCCGTCTCCGTTCGGCGTTAATGCATTTGGAACAAAGACCGGAAAATAAGGACGAACATAAACTGAGTCGATACCCACACACCCTGTGTTGTTTGTCGTGGTTAAATAATACCAAGTGGGTGAAGAAGGAACTGCGATTGGATAGGCGCAATCGGTGCAAGACAATCCAGAAGAGGGAAACCAATTGTAAGCGAGACCGAAGGTGTTTCCGAACAGCGTTGTACTTCCTGGATAATCGAAATACTGATCTGGACCCGCTTCCACTTCAGGTAAAGGAAGAATATTCATGAACAACGAATCAGTGTCAGCGCATCCGTTCACATCGGTTCCAA
>JBIKVX010000286.1:0-2536 GCA_044356625.1 Flavobacteriales bacterium
GCATTGATTTGTGGTAAGTTCCAACGCCCGTATATCGAGACATAGCGTTACGCATGGATCCTCCAGCGAACTTTTCTTCCAGGTCGAATTTATCGCTAATCACAGACATGATATCCGGACTGCCGAGTGTTGCAATGAACAAAGGTTCGAACCACTGAAGCAGGTAAATGGCTTTGTGATGCGCTTGGTCAAATGCGGCGTAATCAACAATGCGACTGTCTTCCGTTAATGTTGGAAGTGTTATGTGGAAGTGGAACGTTCCGTTGTTGAAGAGAACGAGTCTCTTCTGATTCGACATGAACATGTTTATCCCGATGTTGTATTGCGGATAAGTTAAAGGTCCAGGAAGAATTTTGGCTTCATTCAGTTTGTCTAAAAACAATTTTTTCGAAGCTTTCAACTCATTGAAAGATTCTTGAATGGTTCTGTTCTCGTAGTATTTCGTTACAAATTCAATGGTATCTCCGTCGAAGATGATCGATCCCATGGGATTGTTCTTCTGCGTGAGCATGCTTTGAATTTGAAAAGGTTGTTTCTCTAGGAACAGCTCCAGTATAGACTTTCCTGCATAATCGGGATTGTCGAGTAGAGGAGGAGCTGATTGAATGGTCTTGTGTTGAAAATGAATATCAAGTTTTTCAAGCGAATGACTGTTCATCATTTGGCTCACTGAATAGTTTTTGTTCGTGTCGAAAGCTTTAGCCAAAAGTTTTTCTAAACTTCCTTCTTTGTAGCATTTTAGGTAATCAATACTGTAGCGTTCACGGCCCATTTTTTCTTGAATGAACATTCCGGAAACAACCAGCGATTCTTCGAATTGAAAGTATGTTTCATTTTCTAACCCAATGCCCCAGAAATATTTTTTAATCGGGTTGTTTTTCATTCTTGGAGCTTATTGATAATTTAATTTTTATGATTTTTTATAAAATGTGACACGGAATTCAAAAGGTTTATTCGTGATAGTATAAAACAAAAGAGGAATAGCGACTGTGATTCCACCAATCTCGTCTTTTACGTGCAAAATAATTGTAGTTCAATTTTCCAGCTTGTGACTGAAGTGGAAATAGGACCTCTCCGTTTTCACGAAACGCTTTTTTCTTTTCTGTTTCCGGAACTATTGGAACAATGTGTCCAGATAATCCCACAGTTTTTCTTTTCGCGCAGATCATTCCGACACCACCTTCTTCAGTTACGCGTCTTTGAATTTCAGTAAGTGAAGTCATTTTTTTCCAACCAAAACTTTCTCCCCATACTTGAAACCAATCGTGAATGGCGCTCGAATAAATGGGCTCAACAGTCTTATTGAAAATAGCGCTGACATCTTCACCATTCTGCAATTTCTCTAAAGAACTGTCTGTCCACCAAACCGTTGGAAGGTATACTTTCGCGAAATAACAATAATCGAAAGAATAAACATTGCAATAAGTGTCCTCAGGAGTGCGCTGATAACGTAGGCTATTAGTAACATCTAGTTTTCTAATTATTCGATGAAGACTTCTTTTCTTCGATTCGACACTTCTTAAATTTCTATATGGAATAGTTTCATCTGACATCGGATGAAATTTCGCTCTGGTAGAATTTAAAGTAGACTGTTTACTTGGCAACAACTCGGCTGGTTTTATTGCCATGACCTTCGAGACAACTTCCAATTTTGAAACTATGCTTTTAGTTTCTTTAACTTCTTTCATCAGGTTAGTTTTTACGAAAGTAGGGATAAAATCCCGACGTATTATCAAGTACTAATCAAGTGTAATCTTCGGAGAGCCGATAATATTCTTTTCTTCGTCAATAGCCATTTTGATTACAGGAAACATTCCACCAACTTTATAGCGACTTATTTCAAAAATGGCATATTTCGTTCCCTTGATTGTACGAATTGAATATTCGAGTTCTTGATTGTGAAAGTCTGCTTTAATGAGTTCCCAATTTGGATGATTCAATAAGTTTTCTGGAATGTCGAAGTCTACAGGTTCTCCTTCCGCCCATTTACCCATCATTGAATAGGCTTGAGCAACGCACCATAGACTATCTTCATACGAAGTAAGTTTTGTAAGTGCGCTAGCTGCATTATCTTCAGGATATGCCAAGAAGGCAATTTCGAAATTTTTATTTCTTAATGTGTATTCAGCAACATCGCTTACAAGAGGAATTCGCACATGATTAATTCCTTTCGTTAATTTTATCTCAGAATGCTTTTCCCCTTTGTAATATTCAATCATACTTGGAACATCGTGGTAACAACCTATACAAAATGAAATAGTCATCGAGTGGTGGCCATGTTGCATCGAATCAATGTGTAAATCAAGTGTCGCATCCTTTTCTGAGTACAGATCAAATTCAAGATTCTTACCAGTGCCCGCGGCAACATATTCCTTTGTACCAACATAGATAATATTCATGTCGTTTTGCTTAACTATCGGACATCTGAGTAGTTCTTTTTTGTTCTTTGGCGCAAATGAATTAGCCAACGTAACATTATGGTCTGGCAAATGCTGGTATTGATAAGCTCCTATTGGAATTAGAAAATGATCATGAG